>JAYTHM010000697.1:0-2288 GCA_043732645.1 Frankiales bacterium | reverse complement strand
GGATGCCGATGACGGCCACCTCGGCGACGGACGAGTGCTCGTAGAGCGCCTCCTCGACCTCGCGGGGATAGACGTTGTAGCCGCCGCGGATGATGAGGTCCTTCTTGCGGTCAACGATGAAGAAGTAGCCGTCCTCGTCGACCTTCGCCAGGTCGCCCGTGTGGAACCAGCCGTCCTTGATTGCCTCGGCCGTGTCCTGTTCGCGCCCCCAGTAGCCCTTCATCACGTTCTCGCCCCTGATGACGATCTCGCCGACCTCGCCCTGTGCGACGTCCTCGTCGTCGTCGCCGACGACCTTCATCTCCACACCGCGCACCTCGGTACCGATGGAGCCCGGCTTGCGCTCCTGGCCGGGCTGGTTGAAAGAGGCGACAGGGGAGGTCTCGGAGAGGCCGTAACCCTCGAGCACGATGCAGTCGAACTTCTTCTCAAAGTTCTTCATCACCTCGACCGGCATCGCCGACCCGCCGGAGATACAGGTGCGCAGGCTGGACATGTCGGCCTTGTCGGCATTCACCGCGTGCAGCAGGCCGGAGTACATCGTCGGGACACCCTCGAAGACGGTGACGTGGTCCCGACCCACGATCTCCAGTGCCTTCTCGGCGTCGAAGCGCGGGATCAGGGTCAGGCAGGACCCCTTGAGGATCGAGGCGTTGAGCCCGCAGGTGAGGCCGAAGACGTGGAAGAGCGGGAGGCAACCCATCACGACGTCCTGCTCGGTGAGCTCGACCAGCGTCTCGGCGCTGGTCGCGGCGTTGGTGCTCATGCTGTGGTGGGTCAGCTCCGCGCCCTTGGGCTGGCCGGTGGTGCCCGAGGTGTAGAGGAGCACCACGGTGTCGTTGTCCTCGCGTTCCGCGACCTGCTCGTCGGGGTCGTGCTGGCCAAGCACCTCGTCGAAGTCGAGACCGACCTCGACGCACTCGATCCCGACCTCCGAGGCGCCCTTGCTGGCCTCCTCGGCCATGTCCTTCCAGGCGAAGACGATCGAGGTGCCCGAGTCCTCGAGGTAGTACTTCACCTCGCGGCCCTTGAGCAGCGGATTCATCGGCACGACCACAGCACCGATGGCCAGGGCGCCGTAGAACAGCACCGGGAACCACGGCACGTTGGGCATCACCAGACCGACCCGGTCGCCGGACCCCACCCCCTTGGACTTCAGAAGGGACGCCACCCGCCGGGCACCGTCCTGCAGCTCGGAATAGGTCAGCACCAGGTCGTCGAGCTTGATCGCGGGGCGGTCCCCGTGCCGCTTGGCGGTCTGGGTCAGGTTGTCGGCCAGGTTGGTCACGGTTTGCCTCCAGCGTGCGTCGTCATGCGGGTCGTGCCCCGCAGAAGGGCCCGCTGGGCGGCGCAGCAACCTTGTCGTGACTGCGGGGTTCTTGTCCACTGACGACCACCCGTTTGTTAGCCGCCGCACCCCAATCTAGGAGCCTGTGCCGGTAAACCTCGTGATGGCTTGGGGTTGCGGGACGATGTGGCATGTCAGGGCCTTCCCAGTCTGCGGGGAGCCCGCGGGGATTCTGGGCACCTACTCGCCATCGGTGAGGAACAAGCCATCTGGTCCGGCTGGGTACGGCCGCTCTGAGCATCCCAGACCTTTTTGGCCTGAATCGACGAGCGACAAACTGCGTGGTCGGGAGTGTCCTCAGTCTGGTTGACGGGATGGCCAGCGCGGCACGTCGTTCGGGCGCCACGTGCGCGGTGGCGGTTGATGCAGCCGAGCGACTGCCTGAGCAGAGGTCGGGACCCCAGCTCGGAGCCCGGGCCGAGGGAGGACCCGTCATCTGGTGCAAGGTGCCGGATCGGCCGGTGGGCTGAGGACGGCGCTGCCCGTTGGTGATGCGGCCGGAGGGAACGGCGGCGATGAGGTCCGCGGGCGCGGTCCCAGGCGATGTTGTCGTCCGACCCGCCATGGCCCATGTCCATCTGTGCCAGGTAGCCCGCAACTACCTCGCGGAGCGCTGAACGCGCCTCGCCGGGCTACTGAGGCTGTGGACAGCCGGAGCAGGCGGTCGGGGCTGCTGAGCCTCTCACCAGCCGCGATCGAGCATGAGTCGCACCACAGCCTCGACGCGATGTTGTCCACACCTGCCTAGCGGGGATCTGTCAGGAGCCCCAACCTTGGGCCGGTGAGCGGCGTCGACGCAGTGGAGCTCGAAGTCCGTGAGCTGGTCCGCCGGCGCGGGATCGACCCCTCCCAAGACCGGGCCGCCGTACGACGGTTGGTGGACGAGGTCGTTGCCGACTACGACGAGCAGTCGCTGAGCTCGACGCTCGCGACGCTGCCC
>JAYTHM010000696.1:0-7829 GCA_043732645.1 Frankiales bacterium | reverse complement strand
CTCGATCTCTTGCTACGTCGGCTCAGGGGTTAGGGCACGGCTAGCCGCGGCGCGGTATGAGAAGGCCAAGCAAGACTGGGGGGTGTGGGCGGGGGCAGCACCAGGCTGGGGTCGGGACGTTCGAGGCGCACAGCAGTTCGGGGCAGGTCGCACCCCTGATGGCCTCGATCGACGCCCAGCTCGGTCCGACCGAGCCGGAAGAAACCCGCACCCTCGCCCAACGCCGGTTTGACCTGCTCAGCGACCTGGTCTGTGGCAGGGCCAACCCCGCCGAGCACTGGCAGGCGCTGGTGGTGCTGAGCTTCGAGACCCTCACCGGTGCCAGCGACACGCCGGGGGAGATCCCCGGGATGGGCCCGATCAGCGCCGCCGAAGCCCGCGAGCTCGCCGCGAACGCCACCCTGCGCCGGGCCGTCGTCAACGTTGGCGGGGAGCTCATCAGCATCGACACCACCGTCCATCGACCTCCAGCACCTAAAGCGGCCGGCGCTGCAGCCATACCGAAGCCGGAGGCAGCACCCTGTCCGGCGCCGGTGGTGGCGGAGCGGTTGATGACGCGACAGGTCGAGCCGGCGGAGTTCGATGAGGACCTGCTCGCTCCCGAATGCCTTGACACTGATGAAGGTCTCCTCGACCTGCTGGAAACGGACCGGGTCTGGCTCGCTGCGCAACGTGGTCTCACCGAGCCCGGCTTCGAGCGGGCCCAGTGCGCGGTGGAGGAGACCTTTCTCCATCGGTGGTGTCCGCTGCACGAAGCCTTACTGGACGTGCTGGACCGGTCGCGGTCCACCCCGCTGCCGCCGGCCGTGAGGTGCCAGGTCTACGAGCCCTACGCGAACCTGCTGGTAGAGGTCGAACGCGACGCCGGCCCCGATCCTGACGTGCATCGGTGGCAACGACCCCCCAGGCCACGCACGCCGGCGTCACCAACGAATCGACCGGGTCCACCTGAAACGGCACCACCGCCGACCGCACCGCCGGTTCCACTGCAGCTCAGTTCCGACATCCCGCCCAAGGCAGGGGATCTGGCGTGGGCTGAGGACACCATCGACTGGGACGCCCTGATCGCGGGCACCCCGAGATCTCGCTACGTCCGTGAACCTGGACCCGACCCGACACTGGTCTGACCGCCCACACCGCCCGCGTGGTCCGACCCTGCGCTGCGGGCTGCCCTGACGAAGATGCTCACTGCGAAGGTCGAGCAGACGCCGGCGCAGCGTGGGAGCTATGCCCTGCCGACCCGGATGGCCAGGCACGTGAAGGCCCGCGGCGTGTGGTGCATGTTCCCCGGCTGCCCAAGTTCGCCCAGGCCTGTCAGAATGGTCACATCACCCCCTGGCCCGCCGGCAAGACCCACCTCGGCAACATCGCGAGTGAGTGCATCCACCACCACCACCAGTGCAAGACCGAGAAATTCTTCACCGTTACCCGCACAGGATCCACACCAAGACCGGCGGACCGAACGGCACAAACGGCGGTGGCAGCGTCCACTGGACCACCGACAGCGGCCACACTGTCACCCGCGTACCCCGACCCCTGCCCCGTGGAGGGCAACCCGCTGTGGGAGCGTCGCCGGCTCCGAGCCAGGGTTCTCGCAAGAAGGGCGCGGCACCGCCGCCCGTCGTGGTCCACCTCGACTTCGGGTTCTGCTGATCACCGAAGGCAGCAAACGTGAGGTCGCGATCCCGCCAGCCCAGGAACCAGTAGCGAGCAAGGCTGTGCCGGGATGCTCGCCTGCGCTGCTGCTTGCGCCTGCCTTCGTGCACACCACACTGTGCGACGGGCCTGAATCAGAGCAGCCGGAAGCGGGGAACGCCCTCGCCATCTGGGGTGGTTGCCCCCGAGGCAGGGTCGACCCAACTGGTGAAGTCCTCCAGCGTCCTGATCGCGAACGGTGGCCCGTCGATGGGGTGAAGCGGCAGGTAGACCACCGCCGTACGCGTCTCGTGATTGGCGTCGTGGCCGAGACCGAGCACGAGGTACTGCGGTCCCTTCCAGTGCTGGTAGGTCCCAGGAGTCACCGTCACAGCAGCACCCTAGGCTGAAGGTGATGAGCCGCTTGCGCACAGCCTCGCCGTACCTGCTCACCGCTGTGCTCGCGGGTGCGGGGCTGACACACTTCGTGCAGGCCGGGTTCTATGACACGATCGTGCCGCACGCCCTGCCAGGGCCGGCGCGTGCATGGACCTACGCCAGTGGGGTAGCCGAGCTCGGCATCGCCGCCGCGATCGGCAACCCCAGCACCCGCAGCAAGGGGGCGCTTGCCGCGGCGCTGCTGTTCATCGCCGTCTACCCGGCCAACATTCAGATGGCTATCGACGCCAGAAGTGCTGCGGAGAAGGCTATCTCCTACGCCCGACTGCCCCTGCAGATCCCGCTCATCGTGTGGGCGTGGAAGGTCAGTAAAGCTTCCGGTCAGCGAGCGTGGCGCGCCCGAGCTCGATGAGGGGCGGGATCCGCTCGGCGAAGCCGTCGAAGCCGGACCCGACCATCGCCCCGAGGTGGGCCCGCATCACGATGCCGGCGCACACCACGGCTAGCTTGAAGAAGCCGAACGCGAGGTACCACGGAAGCTCGCTGATGTCGGCGCCGGTCCGCTCGGCGTAGCCGGCGGCGACCTCGTCCCTGGTGAGGAAGCCAGGCAGCATCGTCACGGCCGAGACGACACTGCCGCCGGTGCGGATGTCGTTGTCGTCCGCCTGGATCCAGTAGACGAGCAGGATCCCGAGGTCGGCCAGCGGGTCGCCGAGGGTCGACATCTCCCAGTCGAGCACCGCGTTGATCCGACCCGGCTCTGTCGGGTGCAGCATCGTGTTGTCGAGGCGGAAGTCGCCGTGCACGATGCTCGAGCGGTGCGTCGGCGGCAGCGATGCCGCCAACGATGCGGCGAGCTCGTCGACGAATTCCATGCCGTCGATGCGGGTCGCGTCCCACTGCTTGCTCCAGCGGTTGACCTGGCGCGCAAGGTAGCCCTCCGGCCGGCCGAACTCACCGAGCCCCACCGACGGATAGTCGACGGTGTGCAGCGAGGCCAGCGCATCCAGCAGGCCGTTCGAGATCAGCCCCTTGTCAGCGGGCGTCGAGGCATAGCCCTCGGGGAACTGGGTTGTGACGATGTGCCCCTCGATCCGCTCCATGACGTAGAACGGCTGGCCGAGGACGTCTGCGTCGGCGCAGAAGTGCAGCATCTCCGGAACGGGTACGGCGGTGCTTTGCAGGCCCGACATGACGCGGAACTCGCGCCCCATGTCATGGGCGGTCGGCAAGATCTGCCCGAGCGGCGGCCGCCGGAGCACCAGCGAGCCGGAGGGGGAGTCGACCCGGTAGGTGAGGTTGCTCTTGCCCCCTGAGATCAGGCTGACCGTCGCCTTGGTCCAGGCAGCGTCGGACAGGACACGGGCCAGGTAGGGGCCGACGATGGCCGGGTCGGCACCGGCAACGGGAGCGGGAGCGGTCATGCATCGCAACCTAACGTCCGTAGCGGTGAGCCCCTGCGGCAGGATGGGATGACATCGTGAGAAGTGGCTCGCCGCCGTTGCCGTCTTGGTCGGGGCGACCGCCGTCGTGCTCGACCGCAGAGCTGCCGCACAACGCGTCCGGGACCGTCGGGACGCCCTGGCTGTGGCGGTCCGCTTCCTCGACGACTGGCCCGCCAAGCGTCATAACGACCTGGGCCCTGAGCCACGCAATCATCGCCGACGAACTTGCTGGTGATTCGTTCCGCAACCTCGAGTAGCGGCTCAAGGTCACCACGGTCACCGTCGTTCACGGAGCCCTCGACGTGGGGCACCGGTGTGACTTTCCACGTCACCACCACGCTGAGTGGACTGGGCGACCCCACCTGGGACAACACCCTGGAGCTCGCCAGGACGCACGGTGGCTGGCGAGTGCAGTTCCACTCGTCCACGGTCTACCCACTCCTTCAGTGCGACGAGGTGCTTCGGCGCAGCCCGCCCCTGACGTCCCGGGGTGATCTCGCCGACCGGCACAGCACACCGATCCGGGCCGCAAGTGCCGACCTTGCCGCCAACGTGCTGGGCAGCCGGAAGGCCGACAAGACAGGCCTCGAGCGGATCTACGACGCTCAACTCATGGGTAGCTCCGGGGCCACCGTCGACCTGGTGGACCTCTCGACAGGACAGGTGATCCGCACCGTGAAGGAGTTCCCTCCGCACCGTTCGCAGCCCGTCACGACCACCCTCGACGTCGGTCTCCAGAGGGCGGCCGAGGCTGCGCTCCAGGGAGCCTCCGAGCCGGCCGCCCTCGTCGTCCTCGACACCACGACCGGTGAGATTCGTGCCGTCGCCAACCGGCCCGTCGTCGGGCTCCCGGCAGCCTTCCGGGACGAGGCGCCAGGGTTGACGTTCAAAGTCGTGGTGCCTGCAGCCGCTCCCATGAACGGGTTCAGCCCGGCGTCGATGGTCAACTGCCCGGCAAAGGCCGTCTTCGGGGGCAAGGAGTTCCACAACGACGAGCCGCTGGCCCCCCGGAAGACCTGGCCCAGGCCTTCGCTGTGTCCTGCGATACCGCGTTCCTCAACGTCGCCCAGACCCTGCCCAAGGGCACGGTGACCAGGACGACTGCGCTGTTCGGCTTCGACCGCGGCCACCTGCTTCCCACCGGCGCTCAAGGGGGCCAGGTGCCACCGCCGACCAGCACCAGCGAGGCCTACGCCGACGTCATCGGACAGGGGCGGGTTGAGGCGAGCCCGCTCCTGCTCGCCACCGTGTCCGCGGTGGTCGCCTCAGGTACCTGGCGGATGCCGCACCTGGTCCCCGGCAGCAGCCCCTCGCAGGCTCTGCACGCCGCGATCGTCGTCCCCCTGCAGCAGCTGATGGCGGGGGGCGTGACCAGCGGGACAGCCAAGGGCGCCGGCCTGCCTGCTGGCACGTACGGCAAGACCGGCACTGCCCCGTACGGCAAGGGCTCACCGTTGCCCACGCACGCGTGGTTCACCAGCTTCCGTGGCGACCTCGCCTTCTGCGTCTACCTGCAGGACGGCGAATCTGGCGGATCCGCGGCCGCTCCGGTGGCGGCGCGTTTCCTGCGCGCTGTTGCCTCGTAGAGTCCACTCTCGTGCCTGTCCGCCTCATTGACCGCGAACCCGTCGTCCCCCCTGAGGCACTGGTCGAGGCGATGGTCCCACCTCCGGGCTTCGCCGGCGCGCGCTTCAGCAGCTTCGTCCCGGCCCCCGAACAGCCGTCCCAGGCTGCCGCTGTGGCCACGCTCGAGGCCTTCGCCCTGACCCTGCAACCCCTGCCGCGCAGGCGCTTTGGCCGCACGCTGAGCCGCGAGGACAGGCCTGGGGTCTACCTTGACGGGGGGTTCGGGGTCGGCAAGACGCACCTGCTCGCATCGCTGTGGCACGCAGCGCCGGCGCCGCGGGCTTTCTGCACGTTCGTGGAGCTGACACACCTGGTCGGTGCCCTCGGCTTTGCCAAGACCGTCACGGCCCTCAGCGACCACCGGTTGCTCGCGATCGACGAGTTCGAGCTCGACGACCCGGGCGACACAGTCCTTGTGAGCACTTTGCTGGGCCGGCTCGTCGGCGCAGGTGTCCGGATGGCCTGCACCTCCAACACCCTTCCCGGGTCCCTCGGGGAGGGTCGCTTCGCCACCGGCGACTTCCTGCGCGAGATCCAGTCCCTGTCCGACCATTTCACCTCGATCCGGGTCGACGGTGAGGACTACCGTCACCGGGGGCTGCCCGCTCCGCCCGTACCTCTCGAACGCGATCAGCTCGAGGAGCGCGCCCAGGTCGAAGGAGCGTCGTACGACGGGTTCGAGGCCCTGCTGGAGCACCTCGCCCGACTCCACCCCAGTCGTTACGGCGCTCTGCTCGACGGGCTGTCGCTGGTCTGCCTCGACCGGGTGGTGCCGGTCACCGACCAGTCTGCGGCGCTGCGCCTCGTGGTGCTGATCGACCGGCTCTACGACCGGGACCTACCGGTCGCCACGAGTGGGATCGCGCTCGACCAGCTGTTCCCGACGGAGCTGCTCGAGGGCGGCTACCGCAAGAAGTACCTGCGGGCGTTGAGCCGGGTGACCATGCTGGCCAGGACCTGAGCCGCATCGGCTCAGGACGGACTTAGGCTCCGCGTGGTGAGTCCTGGCCACGGGTGCGGCGTTCCGATGCGCGCGCGGGCGTCGAGACAGCTGACTCCCTCGTGCGTGACGAGCAGCGGGTTGAGGTCGAGCTCCAACACCTCAGGCAGGTCACGGGCGATCGCACCAAGAGCCAGGACGACGTGGGCCGTTGCCGCCAGGTCCAAGGGTGGCTGCCCGTGGAAGCCTGCGAAGCGCCTCGCACAGCGCAGCGACGAGATCTGCTCGATGGCCTCGGTGAGGGAGGCAGTCGGCAGCCGAAGTGCCCTGTCCTGCAGCAGGTCGGTGTAGACCCCTCCCGCGGCCACGAGCACGAGTGGCCCCACCTCCGGGTCGACGGTCAGGCCGAGCAGGAGCTCCAGACCGTCGTCGGTGCGGTGCATGCGCTGCACCAGCGCACCTTCCATCGCCGGTCCTAACCGCGCAGCCAGGTGGTCGTAGGCGCGGCGGACCGCCTCGGGACTGTCGAGCCCGAGGAGCACGCCGCCCCCGTCACTCTTGTGCAGCAGCGAAGGCCCGTACGCCTTCAGAGCGACCGGGACACCGAGGTGCTCCGCCACCTCGAAGGCCGTGGCGCTGTCGTGCACTTCCCGCACGGGCACAACCGGGATGTCATAGGCCTCGAGCATCGTCGCCACCTGCGCCGAGGATAACCACTCGCCGTCGGACGCCGCATTCATTAGCCCGCGCGCCGAAGGCCCCGCGGGTACGACGGTGGCGTCGTTCGTGGCTGCGTTCCGACGCCAGGAGGCGTAGCCGGCGACGAGCCCCAGCGCGCGCAGGGCGGGCTCGGGGAACTCGAAGCTTGGGACGGCGGCCGCCCCATCTCCTTCCTGCAGGGCCGCGGGGGGCCAGGCCATACCGGGGAACGTTGCCACCAGGGTCTGGTTGGGAACGGCCTCGTGGGCTCTTCTCAGCGCACGGGCGAAGTCCTCCTCCCACCCACGCACCAGAGGTGTGTAGATCGCCACGACGGCATCGACGTCGGGATCTTTCAACACGAGTGTCAGTGCCGTCTCGAACGTCGCGACGTCGACCGTCGCCAGCAAATCGACGGGGTTGCTGGGGGAACCCATGGACGGAACCAGCTTGGCAAGGCCCGTGCGCGTGCGCTCTGACAGCTCCGCGACCTGGAGCCCTGCCGTGGCGCAGCAATCAGCGGCGAGGACCCCCGGACCGCCGGAGTTGCCGATGATCGCCACCCGGTGCCCGGTGGGCAGTGGGGCCGCGTCGAGGACGCTGAGCACGTCGAACATCGCTGGCAGGTCCTCGGCCCGGATGACTCCGGCTGCACGCAGCATGGCGTCCACAGCCGCGTCCGGCGAGGCCGCGGCAGCCGTGTGGGACTGGCCGGCGCGAGCGCCGGCCTCCGAGCGGCCGGACTTCACGATCACGATGGGCTTGGTCAGCCCTACTGCGCTGGCAACCCGGACGAACCTGCGGGCGTTGCCGAAGGACTCGAGATAAAGGGCGATGACCGACGTGCGGGCATCCCTCTCGAGGTAGCAGAGCAGGTCGTTGCCACTCACGTCAGCCTTGTTGCCTGTCGACACGAAGGCGGACAGCCCGGCGCCGCGTCGCTCCGCGTGTCGGAGTGCTGCGATGCCCACGGCACCGGACTGGGAGATCAGCCCGATCCCTCCTGGCAGCGGCTGCGCGTCGCAGAACGTCGCGTTGAGCCGCACGGTGGGGTCGGTGTTGACGATGCCAAGGCAGTTAGGCCC
>JAYTHM010000695.1:0-7831 GCA_043732645.1 Frankiales bacterium | reverse complement strand
GCGTCGGCGTCGACGTCAGCGAGGCGGTGTCGCGGTGGGCCGGCGTAGCCGACGGCGGCGCAGGGGTAGGTGACGGCGGGGGGGCCTGTGCGACGTCGATGATGACGTCGGAACCGAGCGGGGCGAGGGTGTTGACCGGGCTCTGCTGCAGGACCGTCCCAGGCGGGCTGGTCGAAGCCAGCTGCCGCACCCCGATCGCGAAACCGGCCGCGCCGAGCTGCTGGACCGCGACGTCCTGAGGCAGCCCGCGCACGTCGATCACCTGTACGTTGCCGGAGGCGACGACGATCGTGACGGTGGCGCCGGTAACGAGCCGGGTGCCCTGCTTGGGCAGCAGGTCCAAGACTTGTCCGGCGGGGACGTTGCCGTCACGGGGGACGACCTTCGCCCGCAGCTTGGAGGCGGTGAGGTCGGCTTCGGCCTCGGTCTGCGAACGCCCCAGGACGGCGGGCACCGTCGTCAGCTCGAGCCCGCGGGAGACCGTGAGGTCGACCGTTCCGCCCTTGCGGACGTAGAAGTTCTTGTCCGGGCTCTGCGCCAGGACGGTGCCGACGGGCTGGGCGTTGAAGACGCCGGTGACCTTGTCGACATGCAGCCCGACCGCGCCGAGTCGCTGGGTCGCATCGGCCTGGGACAGCCCGACGACTGCCGGCGGCTTGATGAGGTTGTTGTCGGTGCCGAGCAGGGCGTGGACGAGCAGCCCCGAACCGACCGCGACGGCCAGCAGCAGCAGGCCGAACAGCGTGTAGCCCAGCGCGCGGCTGTGTTCCTCGCGGACGACGGTCGTGCCGAAGGTCGGCGGCGGGGCGCGGTTCAGCAGCACGGGCGTCGCGAGCACCGGCTGGCCGGCGACGGCCCGGAGCAGGTCCTCTCGCATCTCCTGCGCGGACTGGTAGCGATTGGCGGGGTTCTTCGCCATCGCCTTGAGCACGACCGCGTCGACGTCGCTCGACAGGCTGGGGTCGTACTCGGTCGGCGGGACGGGGTCCTCGCGGACGTGCTGGTAGGCCACCGCCACGGGGGAGTCGCCGACAAAGGGCGGTGCACCGGTGACAAGCTCATACAGCAGGCAGCCGGCCGAGTAGATGTCGGACCGCGCGTCCACGTGTTCGCCGCGGGCCTGCTCGGGGGAAAGGTAGGCGGCCGTCCCGATCACGGAGGAGGTCTGCGTCATCGTGGCGGAGTTGTCCGCGGTGGCGCTGGCGATCCCGAAGTCCATCACCTTGACTTCACCGCGGGTGGTGAGCATGACGTTGGCTGGCTTGATGTCGCGGTGGACCATCCCGGCGGCGTGCGCGACGTCGAGGGCGGAGCACACGTCGGCGGTGACCTCGAGCGCCCGCTCCGGGAGCAGTCGGCCCTCTGTGTTGAGGATGTCGCGCAGGGTCTGGCCATCGACGTACTCCATGACGATCCATGGGACGCCCTGCTCGTCCTCGCCGGTGTCGTAGACCGCGACGACGCTCGGGGCATCCAGCGACGCGGCCGACTGGGCCTCCCGACGGAAGCGGGCCTGGAAGGAAGGGTCACGGGCCAGATCCTGGCGCAGCACCTTGATCGCGACGTCCCGGCCCAGCCGCACGTCGGTGCCGTGCCGCACCTCGGCCATGCCGCCGCGCCCGATGACCTCCCCGAGCTCATAGCGCCCGCCCACAAGGTCGGTCACCGGCTGTCCCTCATCGACCGAGCACCGCTCGCATGACGTCTCGGGCGATCGGTGCGGCGAGCTTGCCGCCGGTCGCGTCGGATCCCAGCGAGCCGCCGTCCTCTACGAGAACCGCGACTGCAACGATGGGGTTCACCGCCGGCGCGAAGCCAATGAACCAGGCGTGCGGCGCCTGACCGACGGCGTGCTGCGCCGTACCGGTCTTGCCGGCGACTCGGATGCCGCTGATCTGCGCGGCGGTACCGGTGCCGGACTGGACCACGCCTTCCATCATGGTGGTGAGCTGGGCCGCGACCCCCGCCGACACCGCGTGCTCGGCGTAGACCTGCTGGTCTGCGCCCTGCAGCTGCGACAGGTCGGGGGCCTGGACCTCGCGCACGAGGTAGGGCCGCATCACGGTCCCGTTGTTGGCGATCCCTGCGGCGACCATGGCCATCTGCAGAGGCGTTACCCGCACGTCGTACTGACCGATGGCCGACTGAGCCTCCTGGGCCTTGGTGAGCTGGTCGGGGTAGACCGAGTCGGCGACCGGCTGGGGCAGTTGCAGGGAGCTGTCGCCGAAGCCGAACGCCTCAGCCTGCCGCCGGACCTTGTCGGCGCCGAGCGCCATGCCGAGTGCCCCGAACGCGGTGTTGCAGGAGATCTTGAGGGCATCCGCGAGGCTCTGGCTCTTGCCGTTGCCGCAGACCTCGCCGCCGAAGTTACGCAGGTTGGCGGTGGTGCCGGGCAGGTCTAGCACGGTCGGGGAGGGGATCTGCGTGCTCGGGGTGTAGCCGCCTGAGAGGGCCGCCGCGGCCGTGATGACCTTGAACGTCGACCCCGGCGGGTAGGTCCGCTCGACGGCCCGGTTGACCAACGGGTCACCTGCCAGCGAGAGCAACTTGGTGTACGCGGCCCGGATCGAGGCCGGGTCGTGCGTTGAGAGCGCAGCCGGGTCGTACGACGGGGTCGAGGCCTCGGCCAGCACGGCACCGGTGCGGGGGTCGAGGGCTACCACGGCGCCGACCTTGCCCTGCAGCCCGTTGTAGGCAGCCTGCTGGGCTGCCTGGTTAAGGGTCAGGACGATCGACCCGCCGGCGATCTGCCGGCCGGTGACGTAGTCCGACAGCCTGCGTACGAGCAGCCGGTCGTCGGAGCCGGACAGGATGGCGTTCTCCTGCCGCTCGATGCCGGTGCTGCTGTAGACGAGGGAGTCGAAGCCGGTGACGGGCGCGTAGACGGCCCCGCCCGGGTAGGTCCGGAGGTACTTGAGGGTGTCGGTGGTGGCGACGGACCTGGCGATGGCCTGCCGGTCCTTACCGGTGCCGATCACGATGGGACCGCGCTCCCGGTCGTAGGTCCGCAGCAGGACCCGTCGGTTGCGGGGGTCGTTGCGGTAGTCCTTGGCCTTGACGACCTGGACCCAGTTGGCCTGCAGCAGCAGCATTCCGAACAGCACGAGGCAGGCGACGGCAACCCGACGCAGTGGCCGGTTCACCCGCGCCGGACCATGGTCGTGGGCGCGTCCTGCAGGGTCGCGCGGGCGGCGGACGGACTGACTGGGGACGGAGCCGGCCGACGGGCGGCGTCGCTGATCCGCAGCAACAGCGCGATGAGCACGTAGTTGGAAACGATGGACGACCCGCCGTACGACAGCCACGGCAGCGTCACGCCGGTCAGCGGGATCAGGCCGGTAACGCCGCCGGCGATGACGAACACCTGCAGCGCCAGGGCGAACGACAGGCCACCGCCGAGCAGCTTGCCGAACGAGTCGCGGCAGGTCAGGGCGGCTCGCAGTCCGCGCTCGACGATCAGCGCGAACAGCACGATGACGGCCATCACGCCGACCAGCCCGAGCTCCTCGCCGATGGCAGCCAGGATGAAGTCGGTCTTCGCGAAAGGCACGGTGTTGGGTGAGCCCTCCCCGAGGCCGGTGCCGAAGATCCCGCCGGTGCCCATCCCGAAAAGCCCCTGCACCAACTGGTAGCCCTGACCGCTGGTGTAGCGGAACGGGTCGAGCCAGGTGTCGACGCGGGCCTGCACGTGCCCGAACAAGTGGTAGGCGGCGAAGCTCGAGCCGGCAAACAGCACCACGCCGATCAGCAGCCACGAGGTGCGCTCGGTCGCGATGTAGAGCATCACCACGAAGATTCCGAAGAACAGCATTGAGGTGCCAAGGTCCTTCTCGCGGACTAGCACCGCGATCGAGGCGACCCACGCAAGCAGCACAGGACCGAGGTCGCGGGCCCGCGGCAGGTCGATGCCGGCAACCCGACGGCTGGCGAGTGACAGCACGTCGCGCTTGCTCACCAGGAAGCTGGCGAAGAAGATCATCAGCAAGATCTTGGCGATCTCCGACGGCTGCACGGTGATCGGGCCGAGCCGGATCCACAGCCGTGCGCCGTTGATGGTTGCGCCGACCCGGGGGACCGCGGGCAGCATCAGCAGCAGCAGGCCTGCGGCGGCGCAGGTGTAGGCGTACCGCGCCAGCCGCGTGTGGTCGCGGACGACCACGAGTACGACCACGAACAGCCCCACCCCAATGGTGGTCCAGATCAGCTGCAGCGGCGCGTCGGCCCGGGGGACGGCCCGCCCGGCCTGCCGGGCCCGGTCGGCGGAGGCGAGGTCGAGGCGGCGTACCAGCACGATGCCCAGGCCGTTGAGCAGGGCGACGCATGGCAGCACGAGCGGATCGGCGTACGGCGCCCAGCGCCGCAACGCAAGGTGGGCAAGCATGTAGAGGGCGCCCAGGCCCAGGCCGTAGCCGAGGGTGCCGCTGGGGACCGTGCCGGTGTGGCCGATCCCGACGGCGGCGTAGCCGGCCGCGGCCAGCGCCGTCGCGAGCAGCAACAGCAGCAGCTCGGTGCCGCGGCGGCTACGGGCCGGGCCCTGGGGGGCGGTGAGGGCGCTCACGGGCAGGCCACCGCGGGGCTCGGCGTAGCTGCGGGCGTGGGTTTGGGTGCGGGTGTGGTCGTGGGTGCGGGTGTGGTCGTGGGTGGCGCTGTGCTGCACGCGACGGCCGTGGCCAGCCGGCCGACGATCGCGCGGGCGTCGCGCGCATTGGTCGCCGGGATCCCGTCCTTCACTTTGGCGCGGTCGAGGTCGGACAGCTCGTCGGCGGTGATGGTGCTGCGGAGCTCGACGGTGTGCAGGGCGACACCAGCGACCGAGCCCTGGACGCCCCGGAAGACGGCGACATCGCGGCCGTCAAGCCCGACGAAGTACTGCGCCCGGACATAGGCGTACCCGGCGCCGGTACCGACGAACAGCAGGACGAGGACGCCGAGCGAGATCCAGGCGGTACGACGGCCGCGGCGCCGCGGTGCGTCGACCGTGCGCTCCCGCACCGGCGCCGCCGTGTCGCGGCCCTCGGCGATCCGGGCCCGGCTGGCGGGGCTGTCCGCGATCCCCGGTGGGGCCTCCTGCGGGGCCTCCGCCGCGGCGCCGGCCACGATCGGGTCGGCCCGGGGGACGTCCTCGTCGACGACGTCGGCGACGATCACGGTCACGTTGTCGGGGCCGCCGCCGCGCAGGGCGAGCTGCACCAGCCGGTCGACGCTGGCCTGCGGGTCGCTGATCCCGAGCGCCTCGCGGAGGGTGTCGAGGCTGCCGACCGGGCCGGTCAGTCCGTCGCTGCACACGAGGTAGCGGTCGCCGGCTCGGGCTTCGCGGACGGACAGGTCGAGCTCGACGTCGTCGCGGCCGTCGAGGACGCGGGTGATGACCGAGCGCTGCGGGTGGCTGCTCGCTTCCTCCTCGCTGATCCGGCCGGTGTCGACAAGGGTCTGGACAAGGGTGTGGTCGTGGGTGATCTGGCTGAGCTCGCCGCCGCGCAGCAGATAGCAGCGGGAGTCCCCGACGTGCAGCAGCCCGACCCGGCCGCCGGAGAACAGCAGCGCCACCAGCGTCGTGCCCATCCCGCGCAGCTCGTTGTCGGCAGCGACCATGTCACGCAGGTGGCCGTTGGCGGACTCGGCCCCCGCCCGCAGGGCGGCGAGCAGGTCCGCACCGGGGGCATCCTCGTCGAGTGGCGCGAGGGAGGCGATCGCGACGGCGCTGGCGACCTCGCCCGCCGCGTGGCCACCCATCCCGTCCGCGACGGCGAGCAACCGCGGGCCGGCGTACACGCTGTCCTCGTTCATCGCACGCAGCAGCCCGGCGTGGGACCGGGCGGCGAAACGCAACGCTAAGGTCACGCGCGCAGCTCCATCTCGGTCTTGCCGATCCGGATGACGCTGCCGAGCGGGACGGGGGTCGGGCGGCTCACTTTCGTGCTGCCCAGGTAGGTGCCGTTCGTGGACCCCAGGTCCTCCAGCGTCCAGCCGCCGTCGGTCGGGACCAGGCGCGCGTGCCGATTGCTCGCGTAGTCGTCGGTCAGGACGAGCGTGGAGTCATGGGCGCGGCCCAGGGTGACGGGTGCGCCGGCGAGGGTGACGGTCGTGCCCTGCAGTGCGCCCTCGGTGACGACCAGCTTGCTGGGCACGCCCTTGCGCCTCACGGGCTTGGGGGCCTTCGCAGCCTTGGGTTGCACTGCTTTGGGTCGCGTCGCTTTCGGCTGCGTCGGCGGGGTGGTCGGACGGCCGGACAGGTCGGCGCGGATCGTCCGCACCGCGAGCAGGATGAACACCCACAGCAGGCCCAGCAGCCCGTACTTCACGACCGCGACGACCAGGGCGCCGCTCATCAGCGGGCCGACCGGAAGACCAGCTCGGTCGACCCCACGAGGACCCGGTCACCGTCGCGTAGGGTCAGCGAGGTGACCCGCTGGCCGTTGACCTTCGTGCCGTTGGTCGACCCGAGGTCGTGCAGCTCGACCCGTCCGTGGACCTGCCGGAGCTCGGCGTGCTTGCGCGAGACGCCCGTGTCGGGCAGTTGCACGTCCGCCTCTGCACCGCGTCCGAGGACGGTCGTTTGCGCCAGCGCGATCGTCCGCCCCCCCTCCACCAGGTACGCCGGGACGGCGGGTACCTCCGGCTCGGGCTGCGATGCAAGCTGTGGGGCTGCGGGCTTGACCGCGACAGCCGCGGCGACTACGGCGCTGCGTACCCGGAACGCTCCGGTCGACAGGCTGTCGACCTCCTCAAAGCTCACCTCGACAGGACCGACGAACGACCACCCCTGCTCCTGTGCGGACTCGGCGACCATGTCGGCAAGCTCCTTGCGCAGGGGGGCGTCGTACTCCTTGAGGCGCTCGGCGTCGGAGCGGCCGAGCTCGACGGTGTACGTGTTGGGGACCAGGACCCGGCCGGCCGCGACGATCGCCTTCTTGTCCTCGGCCTCGCGGGTCAGCGCAGCGGCAACCTCGACCGGCTCGACCCACCCGCCGAACGCCCGCGCGAAGGCTCCCTCGACGAGGCCTTCGAGGCGACGCTCGAAGCGCTGGAGGACACCCACGCCATACCCCTTCCCTCGTCTCGGTGATCGTATCCGCGACGGGTGCCGCTCCGGTGGCTGCGGTACCGGTCACGCTGACTGCTACCGTTGGCGGGTTCACTCGGGCGAGTGGCGGAATGGCAGACGCGCACGGTTCAGGTCCGTGTGTCCGTAAGGACGTGGGGGTTCAACTCCCCCCTCGCCCACCGAGATCTTCTTACATACCCGCAGTTCAGAGGCTATGTGGGGTTGGTTTCTGGGGGGCCATTGGGGCCTAGTGGTCACAGAGTGGTCACAGCTTCGGTGTGGGGTCTGGTGGGTAGCCAGGGCCAGGTGCGGTATACGTGAGTTGAGCCGTCGCTCTTGGCTGTGCGGGGGGCGTGGTGAGGATGAGGTTGGCGACGCGTTCGGCGGCGTTGGACTGCATGGCGGGTGAGACGTGGCTGTAGAGGTCCAGGGTGATGGAGACGTTGGCGTGGCCGAGGCGTTCTTGGACGACTTTGAGGTGGATCCAGATCTCCTGGTGTGCCACGAACGCTGAAGGGAGCTTGAGGTAGGGGAGCTTCATGATGCGGTGCTGTGCGAGAGGTGAAGGTTTGGCCCTTCGGAGCCGCCCTGCGGGGGGAGGTTTCAAACCACCGTGTGTTGCGTTGGCTGAAGACCGTTGTGGTGAGCGACCTGGAAAAGGCACATGAGATGCGTCAGGTGGGGATCGGAAGGCGAACGCGAGTGAATCGCTGCTGAAGTGATGCTCCTACTGTCAAGTGGGCGCTGATTTGGGGAGTGCGTTGTAGACCTCGTGGCGATGTAGCG
>JAYTHM010000694.1:0-2295 GCA_043732645.1 Frankiales bacterium | reverse complement strand
GAGGCCAAGGGTGGCGGCCAGCACGACCAGCGCTCCCGCCCCGTCACTCTCACCAGGAGCGGGTACGGCGAGCACGGTCGGCCCTGACGCGACCGTGGTCGCCGGTCCGGGTGGCCCGGTCGCGTCCGCCGCAGCAGCGAGCACGTCCACCCGGTCGCCTGCGTGCAGCAACGAAGCGGTCGCAGGGTCGGCCAGACGCACTGGCGTGGCCACGATGCCGGCCCCTCCGGTGGGCATGCCGGCGCCGAGCAGGCGGACGTCGGTGAGGGGTTCGCCGCGGCGTACCGGACCTGCGACGGCATGGCCGACGGCACTGGCCACCGCCGTCAGCACCCCGCTGGGCGCGGCCGTTACCGGGAGGGTCAGGACCATGAGGTCGCCTGCTGTCAAGGGGGACCCGGGCACCAGGTCATGCAGGGCGGCGACCACGGAGACGGTCGCAATCGGAGTCGGCGCGAGGTCGGCAGAGCCGTCGCGACGGCCGCGGCGGCCAGCCCTGCGGCCAGCAGGGCGCGGTGCCGGCGGACGGTCCGGGACAGCTCCCACAGCGACTGCCGCAGGTCGTTGCTCACGGCAGGACGAGGTCGTGGGCGATCCCGTCCAGCGCGTTCGGGCAGGGGCAGGTTCGCTGGAGGGGGAGGGCGGCCACCACGTCGTACAGCAGGGTGCGCAGGCGTTCGCTGTTGGCGGCGAAGACCCGGAACACTTCCTCCTGAGTGACCGGTTCGCCGCCCTCGACCCCGGCATCGAGATCGGTGACCAGGGCGATCGCGGTATAGCACAGGGCCAACTCGCGGGCCAGGATCGCCTCGGGGTGCCCGGTCATGTTGATGACCGACCAGTCCTGCGCGGCATACCACCGGGACTCGGCGCGAGTAGAGAAGCGGGGGCCCTCGATGACGACCATCGTGCCGCCGTCGGTGACCGGCCACCCGGTGAGGGCGGCCTGCCTGACGGCCGCGGCCCGACCGGTCGGGCAGTACGGGTCGGCGAAGGACACGTGCACGGCGCCGGTCTCGTGGAAGGTCTGCGCCCGCCCGCTCGTCCGGTCGACCAGCTGGTCTGGTACGACGAGCGAGCCCGGGCCGAGCGCCGCACGCAAGCCGCCGACGGCGCACGGCGCGAGCACCTGCTGGACGCCCAGGGAGCGCAGCGCCCAGAGGTTGGCGCGGTAGGGGATCTGGTGCGGCGGGAAGCGGTGGTCTTTGCCGTGCCGCGGGACGAACGCCACCCGTCGACCGTTGACGTTACCGACGACGAGCGGGTCGGACGGGTCGCCATAGGGCGTCGTGACGTGCACCTGCTCGGCGTGCTCGAGGAACGCGTAGAAGCCCGAGCCGCCGATGACGCCGATATCTGCATTGGTCATGCTGGCCAACGTAGAGGGGCTGCCGGCCCGTGGCGCGGCAACATCCACAGGTCTCCGCCCCGTCCACAGGACAGGGTCCGGGTTAGGCGGACTTGGCGGCGGGTGCGCTGCTGCTCGCCGACCCGGACGACCCGGAGGACCCGGAGGAGGAACCGGTCGAGGCGGTGGAGCTGTCCGACTTCGCGGGGGTGTTCGACGAGCCTGAGTCGGCCTTGGCGTCCGAGGACTTCTTCTCCGCGGGCTTGTCCGTGGCAGCGCTGGCGGGGCGGCTGTCGGTCTTGTAGAACCCAGAGCCCTTGAACACGACGCCGACTGCTGAGAAGACCTTGCGCAGGACCCCACCGCAGGCGGGGCACTCGGTGAGCGAAGCGTCGCTGAACTTCTGGACGGCCTCGAGCTCCTCCCCGCACGCCGTGCACGCGTACTGGTAAGTCGGCACGTCGATTCCTCCTGGCTGGCACTCGTGATGCGTGAGTGCCAATGATGCGGTAAGCCGTGCCCAACGGGCAAATGAGTGAAATATTTGAACACTCAATTATAGTTGTGGCAGGGTGAGATCACGACTTCAGGGAGCACCTCATGGCGATTCACCGCCTCAACCACGCTGTCCTCTACGTACGCAACATCGAGCGGACGGTGGCCTTCTACCGCGACGTCCTCGGCTTCACGGCCACGCTGGCCGTCCCCGGCGCTGCCTTCCTGCAGGCCCCCGGCTCGACCAACGACCATGACCTCGGCCTGTTCGAGGTGGGGATGGAGGCTGAGGACAGCAAGGCCGGACGGGGTGCCGTCGGTCTCTACCACCTGGCCTGGGAGGTCGAGACCCTCGACGACCTCGAGGATCACCTCCACAAGCTCACGGGCGCCGGTGCGCTGTTCGGCATGAGCGACCACGGCACGACCAAGTCGCTCTACGCGAAGGACCC
>JAYTHM010000693.1:0-7852 GCA_043732645.1 Frankiales bacterium | reverse complement strand
GTCTGGCGAAGGCCGGTGTGGAGGTCGTCAGCACGGGCTCGACCGCCGCGCGCCTGCGGGAGGCCGGCGTGGAGGTCACTGCCGTCGACGCCCTCACCGGCTTCCCCGAGTGCCTCGACGGACGCGTCAAGACCCTGCACCCGAAGGTGCACGCGGGCATCCTCGCCGACCGCCGCCTCCCCGACCACGTGCAGCAGCTCGCTGACCTCGGCGTCGAGCCCTTCGACCTGGTGGTTGTCAACCTCTACCCGTTCACCGACACCGTCGCGTCCGGCGCCGCGCCGGACGAGTGCGTCGAGCAGATCGACATCGGCGGCCCCACGATGGTCCGCGCCGCCGCCAAGAACCACCCGTCCGTCGCCGTCGTTGTCGAGCCCACCGCCTACGCCTCGGTGCTCGAGGCCGTCGCCGCTGGTGGCTTCACCTTCGAGCAGCGAAGGGCCCTTGCCTCCAAGGCCTTCCAGCACACCGCGGCCTACGACGTCGCGGTTGCCACCTGGTTCGCGTCCTCCTACGACGCGTCCGACGCCAGCGAGGGCTTCCCGGCCTTCCTCGGCGCGACCTACGCGCGCTCGGAGGTCCTGCGGTACGGCGAGAACCCGCACCAGAAGGCCGCCCTCTACGTGGGTGCCGACGTGGCGCAGACCCTGGCCACCGCCACTCAGCTGCATGGAAAGGCGATGTCTTACAACAACTACGTCGACACCGACGCGGCGCTGCGGGCAGCCAACGACTTCTCCGGCACCACGGTCGCGATCATCAAGCACGCCAACCCGTGCGGCATCGCGACCGGCGCGACCGTCGAGGAGGCACACGCCAAGGCGCACGGGTGCGACCCGGTGTCGGCCTTCGGCGGCGTCATCGCCGTCAACGCCCCCGTCTCGCTGAAGATGGCCGAGCAGGTCGCCGAGATCTTCACCGAGGTGATCGTCGCGCCGTCCTACGAGGCGGGCGCGGTCGAGGTCCTGTCGCGCAAGCCCTCGATCCGGGTGCTGCAGACCACCGGGCACCCCGGCGGTCTCGACGTCAGGCACATCTGCGGCGGCGTCCTGGTCCAGGAGTTCGACGCAGTGACCGCCCCCGGCGACGACCCGTCGGCCTGGACCCTCGTCACGGGCGAGCCCCTTGAGGACCTTTCCGACCTCGAGTTCGCCTGGCGCGCCGTCCGGGCCGTGAAGTCCAACGCGATCCTGCTCGCCTCCGGCGGCGCGACCGTCGGCGTCGGCATGGGGCAGGTCAACCGGGTCGACTCCGCCAAGCTCGCCGTTGCCCGTGCCGGTGGCCGCGCCGTCGGGTCCGTCGCCGCCTCGGACGCGTTCTTCCCCTTCGCCGACGGGCTCCAGGTGCTGCTCGACGCCGGCGTCAAGGCCGTCGTGGAGCCCGGCGGGTCGGTCCGCGACGAGGAGGTCATCGCCGCCGCGAAGGCCGCCGGCATCACGATGTACTTCACCGGGACCCGGCACTTCTTCCACTAAGCTTTGCGCCCTACGGGCGGACCGTCAGGGTCGTGAGCGCAGCGCCAGGATCGTCAGGCCGACGACGAGCGTCACCAGGGTCGCGACGGCCGACAGCACGTTGCGTCGACGGCGGGCCACCTGGTCGTCGTACCAGGTCGCATCGACGAGCCGGGTGCCGCTGGCGTCGATGCCCTGCTGGCGCAACGCGCGATCGCGCAGCTGGTGGCGTAAGAACGCGCTGACCGCACCGAGGACGGCGATCAGGCCGACGAGGCGGTTGGCGTCACCGCCAACAGCCGCGGCGAGCAGGCCCCCCGACACCATGATGAGCGCCAGTGCGGGCAGGCCCTGCCGGAACAACCAGCCCCGGCGGACGATGTCGTCGAGGACCCACTCTGCGTGGGCGGGACCGACGCGCCACCCGACGAGGCGGTAGGCGAGCAGGACGGCTGGAGGCGGCGGTACGGGCACAACCATGAGGTTAGGCTCTCCGGACGTGACCTCCCTCGATCTCGCGACGATCCGATGACCGCCCGCCTGCTCCTGGGAACGCCCGTTGCAGAGGTGGTGTTCGCCGACCTGGTCCCGCGGATCGCCGCCCTGAAGGCCGGCGGCGTCACCCCCGGCCTCGGCACGATCCTGGTCGGTGACGACAGCGCCAGCGCCGGCTACGTCGGGATGAAGATGGCGAAGGCCACCGAGCTCGGCCTGGGCAGCCCGCACGCCCACCTGCCGCAGGACGCGACGACCTCCGATGTCATTGCCGTCATTCGTCGCTTCAACGACGCCCCCGACGTCACGGCGATGATCTTCCAGCACCCCACGCCGCCGCAGGTCGACTTCGACGCGGCCCTGTGGGAGATGGATCCCGACAAGGACAACGACGGGATGCACCCGACCAACATGGGTCGGCTCGCGCTCGGCATGCCCGGCCCGGTGCCCTGCACCCCGGCCGGCATCGAGGCGCTCCTGGCCCACTACGAGATCGCGATCAGCGGCAAGGAGGTCTGCATCCTGGGGCGGGGTACGACGCTCGGCCGTCCCCTGTCACTGCTGCTCACCCAGAAGCGGCCCACCGCCAACGCCGCCGTCACCGTCGTCCACACCGGCGTCCCCGACTGGGACGTCTACACCCGGCGGGCGACGGTCGTCGTCGCCGCTACCGGCGTACCGGGGATCTTGCAGCCTCAGCACATCACCCCCGGCGCGACGGTGATCGGCGGTGGCGTGCGCTATGAAGGCAAGCGGCTGCTGCCGGATGTCGACGAGGCCTGCAACGAGGTCGCCGGGGCCATCACGCCCCGCATCGGGGGGGTTGGCCCGACGACCGTCGCGATGCTGTTCCGCAACTGCATCGAGATCGCCGAACGGACCGCGGGGATGCGCGACTAGCTGGCGCGGCTCATGTCGCCCTCGCCGTCACCGGGCAGCGGGCGGACGACGCCGGAGCTGATGACCTCGTTGGCCAGGCGGGTGCGCCGATTGGCGCCCTCCACGATGCGGAACTTCTGGTAGAGGCGAAGCAGGTGCTGCTTGACCGCGGCCTCGGTGACGACCAGCTCATCGGCGACGTCGTGCGCCGTCGCTGGAGCGACGAAAGCGTCCTGCTGGAGCGCCGGTCGGCACAGCGAGGTGAGCACCTCGATCTCGCGTCGAGTCAGGTCGGGAGCTGAGATTCGGCGCAGCTCGACCGTGTCGTCGCCCTGGGCAACGAGCCCGCCGACCCGGGAGCGGACGGTCCCGAAAGACAGCACGTCGCCCTCGACCAGGACGCGCTTGCCTACCGGGCGGCCGTTGACGCGGGTGCCGTTGGCGGACAACCCTAGGTCGCACACGTAGACGTGCGGCCCGCGGCGGATGATCTCGGCATGCAGACGGGAGACGCTCGGGTCCTCGAGTGCGATGTCGACTCCGTCGCCGCAGCCGACCGTCGTCAGAGGGTCAAGAAGAGGGAAGCTCTCCCCGTTCTCCGCGAGTCGAAGGTGGGGCGTATCCACGTGCGAACTGCTTAAGCATCGCCGATCGCGCGCGGAATCTCCCGTGTTGGATGTAGCCGCGCGATCCCTTACTGCTGGCCCGGGTATGGACCTGTCATGGCAGGGTGAGATTACTGCCGTTTAACCAGTACCTGGCTCTCACCAGGTCACACCCCGCCTACGGTCGCTACTGTTCTCGGTGAACCTGGAGGCCTGCGTGACTGCCCTGAAGGACCTGCGCCCGATGCTCGACCCGACCCACCTGGTGGTGGCCCGGTGGCCGGTGGGCTGGCGCCCGCCGTTGCTGCCGTCCGGATTCTTCGGGCTGGTCGAGGACGAGGACGAGGTCACCCTGGTCTGCGCCGAGTCAGCCCTGAGCGCCCTCGGAGAGCCGGAGCAACTCGAGGTCGGCTGGCGTCGAGTCACCTTTGCTGGACCACTGCCCTGGGAGCAGGTCGGGTTCCTGGCCGACGTTGCGACGCGGCTGGCGGGTGCCCAGATCCCCTTCACGAGCATGGCCGGGTTCACCACGGACCACGTGCTCGTTCGCTCCGCCCAAGCCGACCTGGCGGTGGCGGTGCTCCGCGGGAAGGAGGCCCCGCCGCACCGGCCGGGCACGACCAACCCGTGAGCGCCAGGAAGTACCTCGTCGAGCTGCCCGCCGCCTCCGTCCTGCTGGTCGTCGCGACCGGGCTGTTCGGGGTCGGCGTCCTGCACGCCTGGCGGGTCGGCTCGCTGGTCCTTGGCTTCGGGTTCTGCCTCGGCGCGGCCTTGCGCCTCACCCTGCCCGCCCGGCAGCTGGGCACGCTTGTGGTGCGGTCCCGTGGAGTCGACGCGGCCGTCCTGCTGGTGCTCGGCTTCGCGCTGGTGGCCCTGGCGAACACCATCCCGGCGACCAACTGATCGGACCTCCTAGGCTGTTCTACAAGCCTCCCGGGTGACCGGTGAGCCCACGCAGCACTCACGTAGGAGCCCTCGCATGGCCAGCAGCACCCCCGTCAACGTCACCGTCACCGGAGCGGCCGGCCAGATCGGCTACGCGCTGCTGTTCCGGATCGCGAGCGGGCACCTGCTCGGCCCGGATACCCCGGTGCGCCTGCGACTGCTGGAGATCACGCCCGCGCTCAAGGGCGCTGAGGGCACCGCGATGGAGCTCGACGACTGCGCGTTCCCGCTGCTGGCGGGGATCGATATCACCGACGACCTCAAGACCGCGTTCGACGGCACGAACGTCGGACTGCTGGTCGGTGCGCGCCCGCGTGGCCCGGGCATGGAACGCGGCGACCTGCTCAGCGCCAACGGCAGGATCTTCGGCCCGCAGGGCAAGGCCATCAACGAGCACGCCGCCAGCGACATCAAGGTCCTCGTTGTCGGCAACCCGGCCAACACCAATGCCCTCATCGCCCAGCAGAACGCCCCCGACGTCCCGGCCGGCCGCTTCACCGCCATGACCAGACTCGACCACAACCGGGCCCTCAGTCAGCTGTCCGCCAAGCTGAGCGTGCCGGTCAGCGAGATCAGCCAGATGACCATCTGGGGCAACCACTCCGCGACGCAGTACCCCGACCTCTACACCGCCCAGGTCGGCGGCAAGAGCGCGGCGCAGCAGGTCGACGAGGCGTGGCTCAAGGACACCTTCATCCCGACCGTCGCCAAGCGCGGCGCGGCGATCATCGAGGCTCGTGGGGCGTCGTCTGCAGCGTCCGCTGCGAACGCCGCGATCGACCACGTCCACGACTGGGTCAACGGCACCGGCTGGACCTCCTCTAGTGTCGCCTCCGACGGCTCCTACGGTGTCCCCGAGGGCCTCATCAGCTCCTTCCCCTGCCGCGCCAAGGACGGCGAGTGGGAGATCATCCAAGGCGTCGACATCAACGACTTCAGCCGATCCAAGATCGACGCGTCGGTCACCGAGCTCGCCGAGGAACGCGAGGCTGTTCGTGAGCTTGGGCTCATCTGATGCCCGATCCGATGAAGATCATCTACACCTACACCGACGAGGCACCAGCGCTGGCCACGCACTCGTTGCTCCCCATCATCGAGGCCTACGCCGGGAAGGTGGGCATCGAGGTCGAGACCCGCGACATCTCCCTGGCTGCAAGGGTTCTCGCCGCTTTCGACCTCGCGCCCGATACGCTGGCGGAGCTCGGTGCGCTGGCCAGGACGCCCGAGGCCAACATCATCAAGCTGCCCAACGTGAGCGCCTCCGTACCGCAGCTGAAGGCTGCGATCGCGGAGCTACGGGCCGCCGGCTTTGCGCTCCCGGACTACCCCGAGGCCCCCGTGACCGACGAGCAAAAAAGGGCCCGCGTGGTCTACGACGGCCTCAAGGGCAGCGCCGTCAACCCGATCCTGCGCGAGGGCAACTCCGACCGGCGCGCGCCGCTGTCAGTCAAGGGCTATGCCAAGAAGCATCCGCACTCGATGGGCGCCTGGAGCAGTGACTCCAAGAGCCGCGTCGTGACCATGACCGACGGCGACTTTCGCCACTCCGAGACCTCGGTGACCCTGCCCGCAGCGGACACCTTGCGCATCGAACTTGTTACTGCTGACGGCACGACCGTCCTGATGGAGGGCCTGCAGGTCCTGGCCGGGGAGATCGTCGACGCGGCCGTCATGCACAAGGCCGCGCTGCGGGCCTTCCTCGTCGAGCAGGTCGCGGCCGCCAAGGCCGAGGGCTTGCTGTTCTCGGTGCACCTGAAGGCGACCATGATGAAGGTCTCCGATCCGATCATCTTCGGCCACGTCGTCAGGGCCTACTTCGCCGATGTCTTCACCACGTACGGCGAGGACCTCGCCTCCGTCGGTGCGAGCCCCAACGACGGGCTGGCCTCGGTCCTGACCGCCCTGGACAAGCTCCCCGCCGACACCCGCGCCGCCATCGAGAAGGCCATCACGGCCACCTATGAGGGCGGTCCGGACCTCGCGCAGGTCGACTCGAGCAAGGGCATCACCAACCTGCACGTCCCGAGCGACGTCATCATCGACGCCTCGATGCCGGCTGCGATCCGTTCCAGCGGCCAGATGTGGAACGCCGCGGACACCCTCCAGGACACGCTCTACGTCATCCCGGACTCCTGCTACGCGCCGCTCTACGCCCAGACGGTCGACTTCTGCCGGACGCACGGCGCCTTTGACCCGACGACGATGGGCACCACCCCCAACGTCGGGCTCATGGCGCAGCAGGCCGAGGAGTACGGCAGCCACGACAAGACCTTCGAGATCGCCGCCGCCGGCACCGTTCAGGTCGTCAATGCCGCCGGTGAGGTGCTGCTGTCCCAGGAGGTCGACGCGGGTGACATCTTCCGGGCCTGCCAGACCAAGGACGCCCCCATCACCGACTGGGTGCAGCTGGCCGTGACGCGGGCCCGTGCCACCGGCTCGCCGGCGGTGTTCTGGCTGGACGAGACGCGCGCCCATGACGCCGAGGTCCTCATGAAGGTCCGCGCCGTCCTGGCGACGTTCGACACCGACGGCCTCACCCTTGAGTTCCTCGACGTCGCGGCGGCCACCCGCTACACCCTGCAGCGGGCCGCCAAGGGCGAGGACACCATCAGCGTCACCGGCAACGTGCTGCGCGACTACCTCACCGACCTATTCCCGATCCTCGAGCTGGGGACCAGCGCCAAGATGCTCAGCATCGTGCCGTTGATGGCCGGTGGCGGCCTGTTCGAGACCGGTGCCGGCGGCTCGGCCCCCAAGCACGTCCAGCAGTTCGTTAAGGAGGACTACCTGCGCTGGGACTCCCTCGGGGAGTTCCTCGCGCTGGCGGTCTCCTTCGAGTTCCTCGGCGACAAGACCGGCAACGCCCGCGCGGCCCTGCTCGGCCGCACGCTTGACGCGGCGACCGGCCGGCTGCTCGAGGAGAACAAGAGCCCGGCCCGTAAGGTGGGCCGGATCGACAACCGAGGCTCGCACTTCTACCTCGCCCTGTACTGGGCGCAGGCCCTCGCCACGCAGACCGACGACCCGGAGGTGGCCGTGTTGTTCACGCCGCTCGCGGACCGGCTCGCGGCCGACGAGGATGTCATCACCACGGAACTGCTCGCCGTACAAGGGAAGCCGGTGGACATCGGCGGCTACTACTACGTCGACAAGGCCAAGACCGACGCGGTCATGCGGCCGAGCGCGACGTTCAACGCTGCGCTCGCGTCCTTCTGACCCACCACCGTCCCCGGATAGGCTGCCTGCGTGTTGCGTCCTGCAAGCTGCATCGGGCCCGCGGGTGGGAGTCCCGTTTGGGTAGGTACCGGAACGCTCAGTAGCAGGCCCCGGTTCGTCATCGAGAGGTGGCGGGCTGAGCGGGGTGTCAAAAGCCTTTTCGGAGGGAGCAAGATCACGGGCCGTAGCGTTACGCGAACTCTGCAGCCTCGTCACAGATACAACGGGAGAGCCGAGCCGCTCATGTCACGGCGAAGG
>JAYTHM010000692.1:0-2304 GCA_043732645.1 Frankiales bacterium | reverse complement strand
CGACGTCCGACAGCTGCCCGAGGACGAGCTCGAGGTTGGCGAGGTCGTCGCCATGCCGTCCGACCCAGCGGGCCGACAAGATGCCGGGCATCGCGTTGAGGGCATCGACGGTCAGACCGCTGTCGTCAGCCACGGACGGCAGTCCGGTGTGCGCAACGCCCTCCCGGGCCTTGGCCAAGGCGTTCGCCTCGAACGACGTGCCCGTTTCCGGACCAGGGTCGTAGAGCGCGCCCTCGAGCAACAGCCCATACGGCGCCAAGATCCGCTCCAGCTCGCGGACCTTGCCCTCGTTGCGGGTCGCCAGCAGGACCCGTCTCGCCGGTGCGGTCACGGCGAGAGGGACTGGGCCAGGACGGCGTTCTGGAGCTCGGTCAGAGACCGGCAGCCGGCGAGGGCGAGGTCGAGCAACGCATCGAGCTCGGTGCGGCTAAACGGCGCGCCCTCGGCGGTGCCCTGCACCTCGATGATGTCGCCGTCACCGGTGGCTACGACGTTCATGTCGGTGCCCGCGCGGACGTCCTCGGTGTAGGCGAGGTCGAGCAGCGGGGCACCGTCGACAACGCCGACGGAGATGGCCGCGACGGACCGGACGAGAGCCTCGGGCTTACTGAGGTGGGCGCAGGCGTCGGCGAGCGCGACGTACGCGCCGGTGATCGCAGCGGTGCGGGTGCCGCCGTCGGCCTGGAGCACGTCGCAGTCCACGGCGAGGGTGTTCTCCCCCAGCAGCGAAAGGTCGACCGACGCCCGCAGAGACCGCCCGACGAGGCGGCTGATCTCATGGGTCCGCCCACCGAGGCGGCCCTTGACGGACTCCCGGTCGTTGCGGGTGTGCGTGGCGCGCGGCAGCATCGCGTACTCCGCGGTGATCCAGCCCAGGCCGGATCCCTTGCGCCAGCGCGGGACGCCTTGCGTCGCAGACACCGCCACCAGCACTCGGGTCTTCCCGAACTCCACCAGGCACGAACCTTCAGCGTGGTCGAGCCACCCCCGGGTCATGGTCACCGAGCGGAGCTGGTCTGCGGTCCTGCCGTCTTCGCGGGTCATGCGCAAAAGACTAGGACTCCGTGCCGCAGGTGATGTGTATCCCACCTTCAGCCACCCACATGGATCGCGTCCTGCGTTCTGGGTGGGTTCTCCGGAGCTGGGCCACGTCTGCATGCCCGCCGTCTTCGACATCGACGACACGGCGCTGTGTTCTGGCAGCTGACCGGCTACCGACCTATCGTCGTCGCATGTACTCGAAAGCCCCTCTAGTTGCCTTGCTGTCATTGTCCTGCCTGCTGGGCGCGTGTTCGGGCAGGGGCAGACCCGCCGCGTCGCCATCACCCACGGCCTCACCAACGCCCTCACGTACGCCAATCGTGGTCAAGCCCGTGATCGCCCGTCGCGATCTCATCAGCGGCACCGTGCGGGTGTCTCGGGGCTCGCTCGTGGCGATCAAGGTCGACAACGCGCCGCTTGCCAGGCCCTATCAGGCGGGCTTGGACAAGGCAGCTGTGGTCTACCAAGAGATCGTAGAAGGAGGCCTGACGCGCTTCCTGGCGATCTTCGAGAGCGACCTTGCCGCAAGCACTGAGATCGGCCCGATCCGCAGCGGCCGCGAGTCCGACGTCGATATCCTTCGCGCCTTCGGCAAGATCCCGGTCGGGTTCAGCGGTGCTCAGCCCGGTGTGCTGGCGATCTTCCGCAACGCGGAGAACCACGGCTGGCTGAGGGACGCGTCGTACGACGCCGTCCCCTCCGCCTACCGGCTCGGGGACCGCCGCCCGGACGCGCGAAACTTCTTCACGACCGCTGCCAAGTTGGCTGCCGCCAAGCCCGGCAACGGACCGGTCGACATCGGGTTCCGATTCGGTCCCCTCGTCGGAGGTATGCCGACACCGACAGCCACCGCGCAGTTCTCGCCGGACACTCGCGTGGGGCTGGTCTGGAACGCGCCGCAAGGCGTCTACTCGGTCTCTCAGAACGGGAGCGTGACGAACGGGGCGGCGCCGAAGACCGTGATCATCCAGACGGTCACGACGTTCGGCAGCGGCTTCAAGGACGTCCACGGGACCGCGACCCCCAGGACCGTCAGCACCGGCTCCGGAGAGGTCGTGGTCTTGCGAGACGGCGCCAGGATCACTGGCACGTGGCGGCGCAAGGGCCTGGGCGCCACCCACTACCTCGACACCAAAGGCAAAGACATCAAGCTCGCACCGGGGCCGGTCTGGGTTCTCCTGCTGCCGAGTTCCACCGGGTCGGTGACGTTCGGCTGAGAACTCCGGCGGCACCCGGCCGCACCTTCGGTCACCGCCCACCACC
>JAYTHM010000691.1:0-21627 GCA_043732645.1 Frankiales bacterium | reverse complement strand
CGGAACCCTCGAGCTCGACACCCCCGGCTGGCGCTGGCGGCGCCGGACCTGGCCGAAGCACCCCGGATGCCCCTGCGCGTGGACGTCGGCGCAGCCACACACGGAGGCTGCCTGAAGGCCCGTGAGGCCCGGAGAGGCGCCCGACCCAGCGTGCCGTGAGAATGGCGTGGTGAACGACATCCCCAAGCGCACGGTCGCCCGCGGTGCCAAGCTCGCCACCTTGCCGCTGGGCGTCGCCGGGCGCGGGGCGATTGGTTTGGGCAAGCGCCTCGGAGGCCGCCCGGCCGAGCTGGTTGCAGCCGAGCTGCAGGCGCGCACGGCCGAGCAGCTGTTCCAAGTCCTGGGCCAGCTCAAGGGTGGCGCGATGAAGTTCGGCCAGGCCATGAGCGTCTTCGAGGCAGCACTGCCCGAGGAGGTGGCCGCCCCGTACCGCGCGGCGCTGACCAAGCTGCAGGAGGCCGCTCCAGCGCTGCCGGCCGCCACGGTGCATGCCGTGCTCGCCGACCAGCTTGGCCCCGACTGGCGGGAGCAGTTCACGACGTTCGACGACAAGCCGGCGGCCGCGGCGAGCATCGGCCAGGTGCACAAGGCGGTCTGGAGCGACGGCCGCGAGGTCGCCGTCAAGATCCAGTACCCCGGCGCCGGCAAGGCTCTGCTCGGAGACCTGCGCCAGCTCGGCCGGCTCGCGCGGGTTTTCTCCGCCTTCTCGCCCGGCCTCGACGTCAAGCCGCTGCTCAAGGAGCTCGAGGCCCGGGTCGCCGAGGAGCTCGACTACCGGCTCGAGGCCGCGAGCCAGGGCACGTTCCACGACGCCTTCGCCGACGACCCCGACATCTGCGTCCCCGGCGTCGTGGCCTTCGCCGACCGGATCCTCGTCACCGAGTGGATCGAGGGCGTGTCGCTGGCCGTCATCATCCGGCAGGGCACCCAGAAGCAGCGCGACCGTGCCGCGACGCTGCTGGCGACGTTCTTGTTCTCGGGGCCGGTCCTCGCCGGGCTGCTGCACGCCGACCCGCACCCGGGCAACTTCCGGCTGCTGCCCGACGGGCGCCTCGGGGTCATCGACTTCGGGGCCGTCAACCGGCTCCCCGACGGCGCCCCCGAACCGATCGGCCGGCTCGCGCGGCTCGCACTCGAGGGCCGAGCGGACGACGTCCTGGAGGCCCTGCGCGAGGAGGGCTTCGTCAAGCCCGGCATCACCGTCGACGCGCAGGCCGTGCTCGACTACCTGCGGCCGCTGCTCGAGCCGATCGCCGGGCCGACGTTCCAGTTCTCGCGGGACTGGCTGCGCGGACAGGCAATGCGTCTGGGTGACCCACGCAGCCCGGCGTCGCAGCTGGGACGCCAGCTCAACCTGCCCCCGTCGTACCTGCTGATCCACCGGGTCACGACCGGCACGCTCGGAGTCCTGTGCCAGCTCGGTGGCGAGGCGCCGTTCCGGGCGCTCATGCAGAAGTGGCAGCCCGGCTTCGCCCCGCCCGGGAGGGTCGACGTCCCGTCCCGGCGCTGACGGGCCCTACCACCAGGCTTCGTCGATCTTGCCCTCGATCGACCGGAGGTTGTCGCGGGTGCAGCGCTCGCATAGCCACTGCCACTGCGGCCCGCGGGCGCCGGCCTGGAGCGACCAGGTCACGGGCCTACCCTGCACCGTTGTGCCACAGACACTGCAGGTGCTGTAGGCAGGCTCCTCGCTCATGTTCGGCGATCCTGCCCTACCCGGCGTACCGTCGAGCCATGACGCTCCAGGACCAGGACAGCGAGCACGACAGCTGGTACGGCGGCTCGGACGAGGCGACCGAGCCGCAGCCGGACCCGCACTACCTGGAGCTGCTGCGCGGCTCCCGGCTGCCGCAGGCGTACTTGCCGCCCGCGATGCCCGGACCGCAGAAGCGCTGGGTCCGGGTCAGCGCCACGGTTGTCATCTCGGCCTTTGTCGGCGCGACCGCCTACGGCACCTGCCTGACCTACGGGTTGGGCCACAGCTTCTAACCCGAGCGCGCATCAGGACCACTGGAGCGCAGCGGCGGCCGGGTCGGCCTTCCACGTGCCGCGCTTGGCTGTCCAGCTCTGCCCGAGGACGCTCACCGCCGACACGCCGTACGACGAGGCGTGGGCGACGAGCCAGGTGGCGGTGGTCCAGGTCGTGGCCGCCGTGCGCGTCCGGGTCAGGCCCCCGGGCCCCAGCTCGGCCACGGCCACGCTGCCCAGCGCGGTCGAGGCACCCGGCGCGCCCGCGGGACGAAACCAGCAGGTCAGCCCGGCGGCGACCTCGCCGGTGAGCGCGCGGGCCAGCTCGCGGGCGGGGTCCTCCCACTGCGCGTAGGCCGCCGGCGCCGCGCTGTGCTGGACCCGCTGGGCCGCGTCGGTCACCGGCAGGCTCGCCCAGCCGCGGACCTTGAGCAGGTGCGCGTAGAAGCTTGCGGCGGCCAGCCGTGGGGTCTGGACAGTCTGCCGGGTGCCCCAGCCCTGGGAAGGCCGCTGCTGGAACAACCCGAGCGAGTCACGGTCGCCGTAGGTCAGGTTGCGCATCCCCGACTCCTGGAAGGCCGTGGCAAGGGCGACCGTGACAGCGTGGTTGGGCAGCCCGAGGCGCTTGCCGACCGCCGCGATGGTCGCGGCGTTCGCCGTCTGCTCAGGGGTGAGTACCACCGTCCCGGACGTACACGTTGGGAGGAGCTCCTGGCTGGTCGGGCCGCAGCCTGCGAGCACTCCCGTGGCGAGCAGCGCCGCACACAGCACACCGGCAGCCCGGCGGGGACGCATCACCCGATCATCCTGTCAGCCGAGCCTGTGCCCCGCCTGTAGGCGCCCCAACCAGCAAGGCCCGCGTCGGTGGTTGCGCCGGTGTGGTTGTGTCGTGTTGTGCGCGCTTGGTCTGCACCCCGTCCGAGGGCGCAGCCACCGACCGGTACGCGGAAGGTCAGATGACGATGACCGTGCAGGACGAGGTAAGGGCAGTCCGCGATGCGGTGCGCACTCTTGAGCACGCGGTCCACGCTTTGGCCGGGCGGTGCGGCGACACCCTCGATGCCCGCCGGCTCACGGTCGACGTCGAGCGGGTGCGGCAGGACCTCGACCTGCTGGCCGGGCCGCCGACCCCCGACATCGCCGTGCCACCGCCGGCCCTGCAGGTCATCGACGACACGGCGTACCCGCAGGAGTTCTGGATGGATGCCGAGGACGAAGGCCTCGGCGGCAGCCGATAGGAAACCTGCCCGCTCGAGCACGGCGTGTGCCGCATACCGACGAAGGGACCGCATGACCGCCATAGCCACCGCAGGAACCGGTGCACCGGGACGCGCGACGATCAACGCCAAGACCCTGCGGACCGACCGGTGGTGGATCCAGCCACTCATCACCGTGCTCGTGCTCGTGGCGTTCATCATCTACTCGACGATCCGCGCGTTCATGGGGTCGAAGTTCTACAAGGACCCCTACATCTCGCCGTTCTACTCGCCGTGCCTGTCGAAGTCCGGCTGCGGTGACGCCCCTAGCCTCGACATCTTCCCGAGCAACGCCTTCTTCACGCCGGCGATCTTCATCTTGATCTTCCCGCTGGGTTTCCGGCTCACCTGCTACTACTACCGCAAGGCTTACTACCGCTCGTTTTGGCTCTCCCCGCCGGCCTGCGCGGTTGCCGAGCCCCACCAGAGGTATACCGGCGAGACCAAGCTCCCACTGCTCGGCAACAACATCCACCGCTACTTCTTCTACGCCGGTATGGTCTTCAACGTCATCTTGACCTATGACGCGATCTTGGCCTTCCGGTTCGAGAAGGACGGCGGGCACCACTTCGGGATCGGCCTCGGCACCATGGTGATGGTGCTCAACGCGACGCTGCTGTGGCTCTACACGCTGTCGTGCCACTCCTGTCGGCACATCATCGGTGGTCGACTGACGCACTTCTCCAAGCACCCGGTGCGCTACAGGCTGTGGGGCTACGTCTCGACCCTCAACCACAAGCACATGCAGCTCGCCTGGGTCTCGCTGTTCGGCGTGGCCCTCACCGACGTCTACGTGCTGCTGGTCAGCTCGGGTGCGTTCACCGACCCGCGCTGGGTCAGCTGAAAGGACGTGCTGACATGACCGACAACCACTCCTACGACGTGATCGTGATCGGTGCCGGCGGCGCTGGTCTGCGAGCCGCGATCGAGGCCCACGACCGGGGCGCCCGGGTTGCCGTGGTCTGCAAGTCGCTGCTCGGCAAGGCCCACACGGTCATGGCCGAGGGCGGGATCGCCGCCGCAATGGGCAACCTCTACCCCGACGACAACTGGCGCGTGCACTTTCGCGACACCATGCGCGGCGGCAAGATGCTCAACAACTACCGGATGGCCGAGCTGCACGCGAAGGAGGCCCCCGACCGGGTCCGCGAGCTCGAGGATTGGGGGGCGCTGTTCGACCGCACCAAGGACGGGCTAATTTCCCAGCGCGACTTCGGTGGCCACCGCTTCGCCCGGCTCGCCCACGTCGGCGACCGCACCGGCCTGGAGCTGATCCGGACCTTGCAGCAGCGCACGGTGGCCCTGGGCATCGACGTGTTCATGGAGCACACCGTCACCAAGCTCCTGACCGGGGACGGTGCCGACGGTGGGAACAACGCGATCAGCGGCGCCTTCGGCTACCGCCGCATCGACGGGCAGTTCGTCAGCTGGTCCGCCCCGTCGGTCATCCTCGCCACGGGCGGCGTCGGCAAGGCCTACATCGTGACGTCCAACTCCTGGGAGTACAGCGGCGACGGCCACTCCCTCGCGCTCGGCGCCGGCGCCTCGCTGATCAACATGGAGTTCCTGCAGTTCCACCCGACCGGCATGGTCTGGCCCATCTCGGTCAAAGGCATCCTGATCACCGAGTCGGTACGCGGTGAGGGTGGGGTGTTGCGCAACTCCGAGGGCAAGCGCTTCATGTTTGACTACATCCCGCCCTACTTCGCCGCCGAGACCGCCGAGACCGAGGCAGAGGCGGACCGCTGGTTTGACGACCATGCAAACAACCGGCGACCTCCTGAGCTGCTCCCCCGCGACGAGGTGGCCCGCGCGATCAACACCGAGGTCAAGGCCGGCCGCGGGTCCCCTCACGGCGGCGTCTTCCTCGACATCGCGTCCCGTCGTACCGCTGAGGACATCAAGCGACGGCTGCCCTCGATGTACCACCAGTTCAAGGAGTTGGCCGAGGTCGACATCACCCAGGAGCCGATGGAGGTCGGGCCGACCTGCCACTACGTGATGGGCGGCGTGGAGGTTGACCCCGAGACGCAGGAGGCGAGCGTCTCCGGCCTGTTCGCTGCGGGCGAGGTCTCCGGCGGGATGCACGGGTCGAACCGGTTGGGGGGCAACTCCCTGTCGGACCTGCTCGTGTTCGGCAAGCGCGCCGGTACGGCGGCTGCCGCGCACGCCAAGCGCACCAGCGCCGTGGCCCCGACCGAGGCCGACCTCGCCACCGCGGAGGCAGAGGCCCTGCTGCCCTTCACGAACGAGGCAGGCGACAACCCGTACACCGTGTGGGCGACCCTGCAGCAGGCGATGCAGGAGCTGGTCGGGATCATCCGCAACGGCGCGGAGGTCCAGCAGGCGCTCGCCACCATCGAGGACCTCAAGACCCGCAGGCTCAAGGTCGGCGGGGACCGCATCTTCAACCCCGGCTGGAACCTCGCGATCGACCTGCGCAACCTGCTGCGGGTCTCCGAGTGCATCGCGAGGGCCGCGATCGCGCGGGAGGAGAGTCGTGGCGGGCACACCCGCGAGGAGTTCCCGACGTCCTCACCCCAGTGGGGCAAGCTCAACCTGATCTGCACCCTCAACGACACCGGGTCGATCGACCTGACCCGTAAGGATCTGCCCGTCATGCCGCCGGAACTGGCCGAGATCTTCGAGGAGACGACGACATGAGCTACCTGGGAAAGCTCAGGATCTGGCGGGGTGGGCCGGACGGCGGCGCCCTGCAGGACTTCGAGGTCGAGGTCAACGAGGGCGAGGTCGCGCTCGACGTCCTGCACCGCCTGCAGGCAACCCAGGCCGGTGATCTGGCGGTCCGCTGGAACTGCAAGGCCGGCAAGTGCGGGTCGTGCAGCGCCGAGATCAACGGCAAGCCGCGGCTGATGTGCCTGTGCCGGATGGGCGATTTCGCCGAGGACGACGTCGTGACGATCACGCCGCTGCGGGCCTTCCCGGTGATCCGAGACCTCGTGACGGACGTGTCCTTCAACTACAAGAAGGCCGCGGCTGTCCCCGCCTTCACGCCGAAGGCACGCGAGGCCGACGGCACCTACCGGATGCAGCAGATCGACGTCGAGCGCTCGCAGGAGTTCCGCAAGTGCATCGAGTGCTTCCTGTGCCAGGACGTGTGCCACGTGGTCCGTGACCACGAGGACAACAAGCAGTCGTTCTCCGGTCCCCGCTTCCTGATGCGGATCGCGGAGCTGGACATGCACCCCCTCGACACGGTCGACCGCAAGGACTTCGCCCGTGAGCAGGCGGGGCTCGGGATGTGCAACATCACCAAGTGCTGCACCGAGGTCTGCCCCGAAGGCATCCAGATCACCGACAATGCGCTGATCCCCCTCAAGGAGCGCGTCGTCGACAAGAAGTACGACCCTCTCACCTGGCTCGGCCGCACCATCGGCCGTCGACCGAAGGACACCTGATGAGCGAACACATCTACCGGCTCACCGAGGTCGTCGGGACCTCCACCGAGTCGATCGCCGAGGCGGTCCGCAACGGCGTCGCCCGGGTCTCCAAGACTGTGCGCAACGTCGAGTACTTCGAGGTGACGGAGACCCGCGGCGCGGTCGGCGAGGATGGTGCCATCACCTTCCAGGTCGGCCTGAAGGTCGCCTTCCGCCTCGAGGGCTGACCCTCTGGGCAGCCGGCTCCACTCTCGGGCACCCTCCCAGGCGGGCTGTTCGGGCTTGCGCGCACGCCCACCCGCCTGCGTCCGAACACCTCGGGGTGACCGGGCGAGGTGGTCGGACGCACGCCCAGCCTGACCCGCCTGAGGCCGAACATCTCGCTGTCTCAGCACGCTGCCACCTTGACCGCGGTCAGGCGGCTCCTCTGCCCGACAAGGACTGACCCGAAAGCGGGTGAACTGTCCCGGGTAGGCACGAAGGGATTCTGGCCCGGGGGGGCACTCTCGAGAGGGAAAGGGTGTGCAGCGGCCCGACAGCGTGCCGACGGGGGCGCCACATGAAGAGGTCGTCCGCCGCAAGGCCCTGAGTCTGCCGCCGGAGGCGGCCGAGCGCCCGGATCGTCCTCGACCGGCGCGTTGCTCACCCAGTTCCAGGTGAAGGCAGAGCTCGGGGGCGGTCGCCCCAGATCAGGTCAGCGCGTGGGACTGGGGCTTGTCGGCGGACGGGTGGCGTCGTCGGCCTTCTCCTGCGCCGCCCGCTCCGGGCTCTCGGCCGCCTCGTGCGCCGGGTCCAGGTTGCTGTGCCCGTGAGGCCCGCGGGCTTCGCCTGGGCCACCGCGCCCACCGCAGCCCTGCTCCGCCCCGGTGACTGCAAAGGCCTGGTCGAGGGTGACGCGCAGCTGCTGGCCGGCCTTGGTCGTGACGCGGGCCTTGAAGCCGGTGCCCTCGACCGCAACCCCGTCAACGGTGGCCCCCGCATACTTCGCCAGGACCGCTGCCTTCACCTTGGCCGCGTCAGTCGCGCTCGCAGGGGTCTCCGGGCCGTGCCCGCGCCGGGGCCCGGGACCGTGACCCTCGCTGGCCTCCGAGGCCGCCGATGCGCTGGTGGACGGGGCGGGAGTCGACGCGGCCTGGGCGGTGAGGGTGCCCACGAGGACGCCACCTGCCACGACGCCGGCCAGCCCCCAGGCAGCCGGGCGACCCCACCGGTGGCGAAACTGGCGGCTGGGTGTGTCGTTGCTCATGTGGATCCTCCTCGGAACCGGGCTAAGCGCCCAGTCAGGGCACTGTGCCGACGACAACCTGTGACGAGCCTGTGACGAGCCTGTGACGGGCCTGTCGTGGGCTTGTCGTTGGCCTGTCGTGGGCCTGTCGTTGGCCTGTCGGTCTCGACCTGCGCCACCGTTGTGCACCGGCGTGCCGGAACCCAAGATGGGAGTGCCGAACGCAAGACACGGCATCCTGTACAGATGTCCTCCTCCCTCGCACCCGGTCGCGCGTCGGCCCGGGTACGGCGACGGCGAACCGTCGCCGTCTTGTCCGCCCTGACACTGCTGGCCGTCGTGGTCTCCTGCGGCCGCGGCCCGGAACGGTCGGCCACGACCCGGACCGACGACAGCGTGGTCGCCCGGGGGAAGGCGAGCGGGCCGGGCACCGGCGGCAAGGCGCCGCGCGGGCCCGGGGCGGTCTACGCCCACACCGGGGTCGGCATGCTTGCGCCGCAGACCCGCGGGGTGCCGTACCTGCTTTACGTCCCCGAGTCGGCCGGCCGTGGGGTCGACGTCATCGACCCGCACACCCTCAAGGTCATCGGCCACTACCTGACCGGACTCGACCCTCAACACGTCGTCCCGTCCTACGACCTGAAGACGCTGTGGTCGACGAACGACCTGGCCAACAGCGTCACGCCCTTCGACCCACGCACGGGCAAGCCCCGCGGACCCGCGGTGGCAGTCAACGACCCGTACAACATGTACTTCCTGCCCGGCGGCCACGAGGCGATGGTCGTGCAGGAGCAGCTGCAGCAGCTCGGCTTCTACGACGCGCAGACCATGGCGCCGACCTTCGTCGTGAAGGTCGACTGCCCCGGAGTGGATCACGCCGACTTCTCCGCGGACGAGACGTTCCTCGTCGCCTCCTGCGAGTTCGGCCATCGGTTGGTGCGCTTCGACCTTGCCTACAAGAAGGTCAACGGCTACCTCGACCTCCCCGGCTCCTCGCCTCAGGACGTCCGGCTCGGCCCCGACGGCCGCGCGTTCTTCGTCGCAGACAAGCAACTGGCCGGGGTGCACGTGATCGACGCGGCCTCCTTCCGACAGGTCGCGTTCATTCCGACCGGACCCGACGCGCACGGGCTCTACCCCAGCCGGGACGGCACCCGCCTCTACGTCAGCAACCGCGGCAACGGCACGATCAGCGTCCTTGACCCGCTGAGGCGCACGGTCGTCGCGACCTGGCACCTGCCGGGCGGTGGCAGCCCCGACATGGGAGGTGTCAGCCCGGACGGCCGCTTCCTGTGGCTGTCCGGCCGGTACGACGCCACGGTCTACGAGATCTCTGCCACGGACGGCCACCTGGTCGCCACGGTGCACGTCCCTCTGAAGCCGCATGGCCTGTGCGTCTGGCCCCAGCCGGGCCGCTACTCCCTCGGCCACACCGGCAACATGCGCTGACCCTCCGCTCAGGAGTCAGCCCAGGACGAGTCAGCCCAGGGCCACGACCGTATAGCCGCCGAAGGCCGCCCCTGCCTGGCTGGCCGTGACCCGGTACGTGGGCGCTGCCCGGCGGCGCGGGGTCGTCGCCCGCGTGCAGGGTGACCTGGTGGCCGTCCCCCTCGACCGTGTGGGTCGTCGCAGTCGTGCCGCCCGCGACCGCGATCCCGAGGTCCCCGGTCGGCACGGCCGGGGCGGGGAAAATCCCCCGGCCGGTGCGGAGCTGCAGCCACGGCATGTTGGCCGGGTGCTCGCGTTGCAACGCGAGGGTCGCCGGCCCGCCGAACAGCGGACCCACCGCGATCGTGACCGGCTCCAGGGGTGGGCCGACCCCGGCCCCTGCTGCGAGATCGACCACGTGCACATTGCGCTGCCCGAGGTGCCGGTTGACCGATGCGTCCCATTCCGGTTCGGTCAGCAGGCCCTGGCAGTTGTCCCAGGCCCAGATGAGCAGGCACTCGTGCCCGCCGTTGACGAACGTCGGCACCCACGGTTCGGGGCACTACACGACGTGGTGGGAGCGGCCGCTCCCCCGATGACCGAGGTGCGCCTTGCCACGGCCGATCAGCTGCGCACTCGTGGGTTGAAGCCGAGCGAGGGGTTGCAGCAGTAGAACTTCACGACCACGTCATGGGCTGCTGCCCGCCCGATGTTCCAGATGTGCGCGTAGACCGTGTTGGGCTTGCCGGCCAGCGGGGTCTGTCCGAGGGCGGGCGGGATCGGCGGCGCCACCGACGGGTGGACGCCGGAGCAGGTAGACGTCGGGGCTCTCCCAGAACACTCCGACCGCAGGTCGCGTCCCGGTGTCGCCTGCGTTGGCCCGCAGGAACAGAAACCGCAGCGGCGGGTCCTTGCGCGGCCCCGGCCAGCTGTTGCTCGGGTGCGTTCCCGTGAGGTCCCCCACCGTCACCGGCGTACCGTCGAGGTCGCCTTGGTCGTGGCCGGGAGTGCGGGTCGGCCGGCCCGGTCGACCGCCCCGGACCGCCGGACGGCCCGTCACCGTCGTGGTCGCTGGGTCCCGGCGTGCCGCAGGTGCAGTGGCAGCTGCAGTGACCGCAGCCGCGGTGCTCGTGCTCCTCGTGCTCCTCGTGCTCCTCGTGCTTCTCGTGCTCCTCGTGCTCACGGTGCTCCTCGCGGCCAACCAGCAGCACCTGCTTGATCGCGCCCTCGACGGCGTCCTCGACTGCGTCGACCGCACCGGTCGCCTTGCGGGCGTACGCGCGGGCCACGCCGAGCAGGTTGTCGTCCTCGCTCATCGCTGGCCCCACGTCTGCCCGCCAGGGGGCTGCTTGTCGAAGTACTGCAGCTGGAGCTTCTGCTGCTGGAGCTGGCCGTTGCCGTTCACGACAGCACCAAGCCAGGGACTCCCGCTGCCGTCGGTCGTCGATCCTTCGGGAGGGATCACCGGCTGCGTTAAGGTCTGCCCGAGGCCGTTGGTCGCGGTCTTGTTCGGGTCGCGGGTCCAGTCCCAGCACAGGTTGCCGTAGCCGCGGTCGGCGTCGAGGTTGAAGTCCACCGGGTAGCCGTCCTTCGACAAGATCCGCCCGATCAGGTCCGACGAGAAGGGGATCACGTCACCGAGCGGGTTGCCGCCGCCGTCGCTGAGGATCAGGTGCTGGCGGTTGAGCGCGTCGGTGATGGCCGGGGTGTAGGCCGCCTCGTACTGCGGGCGCTGCTGCGGGTCGCCGAGGTGACCACCCGTGAGCAGCGACTCCGGTTGCGAGCCGGCCCGGTAGGGACCGGGCACCGTGAGGCCCTTGCTGTCACCAAGCAGCCGGTCGAAGCCGGCGCGGGTCGCCCGGCCGAGTCCCAGCTGGTCCATCTCCGCGCCGGCGTCCCACTGCTCGAGCGAGGTGTCGTAAAGGTTGCCGTCCGGACCACGGCCCTGGGACGGGAAGGCCCACGGCCGACGGTGCTCGTTCGGCTTGTGGCCGTGGTCCTGCACCTCGAGCACAGGCAGGTAGGGGAACGGCTGTTGCGGGTCGCGCAGGTCCCCCAGCCCGTCAGTGGCCAGGTCGAGGTTGCCGAGGATGTCGCTGGCGTCCCCCAGCGCCGCGACGAACGCCGCGTCGGTCGTCATCCCGAGGGTGATCAGCGCCAGGTCGATCTCGTTGGGTACGGCCAGCTCGCCGTCGTCGCACAGCCGCTCGCCGTGGGGGTAGACGAAGCCGGTGTGGGCGAGGATCTCGTGGGCTCCGGAAGCGATGTTCCAGCCGAGCATCGCGCGCTCGTGCAGCCCCGCCCGCAGCGGGTAGGTGAACGGGCTGGCGAGCGCCTTGATGATGTCCCCGGCCAGCTTCAGCGCCGCCTCGGCCACCTTCTTGATCCAGTCGACGAGGGCTTTGATGGCGTTGCACAGGTCCTCGACCGGGTCGCCGGTGGAGGCGCCGGAGAAGTCCGGAGCGCTGGCCAGGTCAGTGAGATCCGACACGGGTGGCCAGGAGATCACCTTTGGTGTGCGCGGCTTCTTGAGGTCAAACCCGTCGGTGAAGGACAGCTTGTAGAAACTGATCATGAAACGGCAGCCGACCTTCACCTCCCAGGGCAGCGGGTAGCCGGGTGGGACGTCGGGGTCGGGGTCGGGGTCGGGGTCGGGGGCGATCATCGCGAACAGCTCGCTCAGCGGGCGGTCGATCCCGATGCCGGCCTTGTCGATCAGACACCGCACGCCGCCCTGGGCGTCCGACAGCCCCGCCTGGAACGGGCCGCCACCGAGGTTGGCCGGCTCGAGGTGTCCCGTCTTCTCGTGATAGGTCGCGATCATCGCGCGCACAATCCCGTCTGCCAGCCAGTCGGGCATCTCCCCTTCGACGTCGACCTGCTTCTTGGCCTCGTCAGGTTCGTCAGACAGCGTCGTCGGCCGCGGCCAGCCGTGCGGGTGCGCGTCGTCGAGGGCAACGGAGAAGACCAGGGCGCTGCTGTCGATGTCGGGGAAGGTCTCGGTGGCCCCCATCGGGTCCGCGGGCACCGAACCGCCCGGAGCGCAGGCGCGGTAGTTGTGCGCGTCCATGTGGTTCTCGATCACGTGGTGGCGCTGGTGGTGCGTGCGGAGCGGCCCCCCACACTGCTCGTTGACGAACGAGTGCGCGACCACGTCGGTCCCGATGTGGCACACCCAGCCGAGCGTGTCGGCCAGGAACTAGTCGTACTGCGCCTGACTGCCGCCGGCCTGCCGCTGGCGCTTGGCTTCGGCAAGCAGGTTCGCAGCCATCTGGCTCGTATGCCGGTAGTAGAGCATGTCGCTCCAGACGAACGCCTGCTCGTCCCAGGACGGTCACGACCTCGTCCACGAACTTCTTGACGGTCTTGTTGTAGACCTTGACGAAGGCCTTCCACGCCTTCTGCAGGCCGATCAGGATGCGAGCGATCTTGGCGAAGGTCCCGTTGACCTCGGCGAGCAGCAGCAGCAGCGGCTCGTAGTCGTCCTCCTTCTCCGCGTCCGCCCTGTAGTACGACGCCATCGCCAGCATCAAGATGTCGTCCTGGTACGGCGCCGCCGCCAGCGGTCCGCTGGAGTAGTCCTGGCAGAAGAAGAACAGGTCGGGACCGACGGCGCCGAGTGCCGCAAACCGCTCCCAGTGGTTTATGACCTGGCCGCAATGCTGCGGGGTCAGGCCGTCGGCGACAGTCTCGAGCAGACCGCCCGCCACGTCGAAGGTGCCGGTTGCCCGGGTCGCTCAGGAGGTCCGCGACGCGACGAACTGTGTAGATGTGGGTGAAGTGCCCTGGCATGAGATCCCCTGCACCGCATACCTTCTCGGCCGGCTGAGGTTGGCACGCAGGCCTGCAGGACCTGCTGAGGAGGCAGGCCCCACCTCAGCCTGGCAGAACCGGTGTGTCAACCAGAATGTCCGGTCCCAGACTCTCGGGCAGCGAGCAGGGTGGCTGCTTGTGCCCCCTGACCCCGACGAATAGACGGTGTCGGCATCAGCCGACGCGTAGGTCCCGGGTGACACTGGCGCCGTCGCTGTGCAGGGGCGACGCAAGGATCAGGACCCTGTACCGGTTGACCGTCGCCACCGTGGGGGTGATCACAAAACGAAACCGCCCAGCATGGTCGACGACCTGATCGGCCCAGGTGTGCCAGGCTCCGTTGATCAGTCCCTGCCGGTAGACCCGCTCCCCCGCGAACAACGAGCTGGTGGCCCCGGCTAGGACCACGCTTTGATCGACTGGCGTCGCGATGGCACTGAGCACGGCGGAGACCACAGGCCGGACGTTGAGTACGGCTCTGGCACTCGACCCCGCGTAGCGCGCGGAGGCAGCCACCGTGGCCGTGACGTTGCCGGTGACTGCGGGCCGGAACATCGCGGCGGCCCTGCCGGTCGCGTCGGTGACGACCCGCACCGGTGCTGGTGCAGTGCCAGCTTTCGGGGTGAAGGCGATCACGACGGGGACCCCAGCAATTGTGGTGTTGCCCGCGGCACGCCGGACGTTCACGACGAACCAGATGGGTCTGGTCGACAGGACCACCCGCGGCAGGGTGAGAGCGACGGCGGTCGGTGTGGCCAAGCGGCTCACCGTCGCGTTGGTCGTGACGCCGATCTTTGCTCCCTGGCCGGTGCCGAGGGCGTTGCCTGCAGCGACGCTGAGCAGGTGTCCGCTCGCGGCCGGCAGTCCCGCGAGGGTCCAGGCTCGGGCGGTTGCGGGCAGTGTGACCCGGGCAGCTCCGTCGACGGTGACGACGTACGCGGTCACGGGTGAGCCGCCGGTGCCGACAGGTGGGAGCCAGCTCAGCGTCGCGCTGTTGGTCGTGACCTTCGCGGCCAGGGACGTCGGCGAGGAAGGCGGTCCGACTGGCGAGGCGAGGGCTGTTGCCCCGTTGGCCGAGCAGCCCCACCCGTTGGCGGCGCTGATGGCGTAGACGTAGCGCGTCCCATCGACGACGGTGCGGTCGGTGTACGTCGACGACGGGGCGGTGGCCGTCCCGATCGCTGCAGCGCCGGGAATGCAGGGGGCGGTGCAACGGTGCACCAGGTAACGCGTCGCGCCGTTGACGGCGCCCCAGGTGAGGGTCACGTGCCCGGAGGCGCTGCTCACCGCGGGCCTGCCGGGGGCGGCGGGTAGTGCGCCTGGGACCACCGGGCGGGAGGCCACCGAGGCGGTTGAGGTCCCGGCGGTGTTGGTGGCCCTCACGGTGAAGCGATAGGCCAGTCCGGGGGTGAGCCCGGTGACCCGGACCGCGTGGCTGATCCCCGCGACGCTGGTCACGGCGCCACCGGGGCTGGCCGTCACGGTGTAGCGGCTCGGAACCTGTCCACCGTCGTCGGAGGGTTGCCAGCCGACGATGGCCGACCGCACCCCGGGCGCGGCGTACATCGCGATCGGTGCGGCCGGTGCCCGGACCGTCCAGGCCGTGGCGGGCACGCCATTGCCGAACGCGGTCAGTTGCGCAGCCGTCCCGGCGAAGCGCGACATGTCCCCGGCACCACCCGGCACACCGGGCAGGCTGGCGCTGGAGGAGTACTGCCAGAGGGTCCAGACCTTCCAACCTGCGAACGGCGTCGGGGCGGTGGCCGAGGGGGACGCGAGCCACAGCGGGTAACGGCCGAATGCCGTCGTACCAGCCAAGGTGCTCGACCAGAAGTACGGGTAGCTGTAGACAATCGGGGTGCGGCCCGTCTGCGCCCGGACGGTCTCCAGGAACAGCTGGGCCCAGGTCACCAGGTCGGCCGACGACAGACCTCCGGACATCTCCAAGTCCAGGATGGGCGGCAACGTGCCGATGGTCCGGACGTTGCCGATCGTCGCGGCGAAGTACGCCGCCTGTGTCGACGCCGTGGATATGGGCAAGGCCGGACGCGCGAACGCATAGGCACCCACGACCAGGTGCGCCGCTCGGGCACCGGTGGCGTCAGTCGCATAGAACGGGTTGGTGTATCCGGAGCCTTCGGTGGCCTTGATGATCGCGAAGCTGTTCTCGGCGGCGCGCACCTTGGCCCAGTCGATCGCGGCCCTGTTCGGGTGCTGCCAGCCCGACACGTCAGGCCCCACGACCGACGGCGGCGCGGTCGCGGCGGCGGCGCCGCTCACGAAGGCGATACCGGTTAGTGCCAGGCAGGCCGTCAGGGCAGCAAACATCCGAACTGGGGGGCGCAAGGCCTGACCTCTTTCACACACGTTCACGTCACAAAGGGACACCTCCGTCGTGTGCCCCACCGTCCGCATCGGCCCGAAAGCTCCTGTCCTCAAGCCCGGGGCACATCTTTGTCACCGGCCTGACCACGTTCCTTCGTCCCGGGACGCGACGGACTCAGCCGAGGTGGAAGAACCCGTAGGTTCCGCTCAGTTCGGCCATCGCCGCAGGTCAGCGGGGGTCCGGGTCCCTCGCTGTCCGCAGGAAGTCCGCACCTTCAAACGCACGGGACAGCACCAGACGGGACTGGTCCTCACTGGAGGGCCACAGGTGGCCGTAGATCTGCAGGGGTCTCGGTCGCAATTTTGGGCTCTCCCGGGCAGCCACTTCCGTGACGGGCTCGCCGGCCTCGATGAGCAGCGGGGCGCGCGGCACGAAAGGACCGGTGCAGGCTCTGCCGGTTGACCACGGCGCCGCGCTTGTTGGTGAAGACCACCCCGAAGAACACCGCCACACCATCGGACCCGGCACGGATCACGGCCACCTCCACCCTGGACCATGCCATCACCGCGCTCGGCCGGACCGCAGGTCACTCGGCGGCACCTCAGGACGTGGCAGAGTGCGCCCCCGCCGACCAGGTACACGCCACAGCCCGAGCTGCGCTGACGGCCGTCCGAGCTGTCGCCGAGCTGCTCACTGCCGCCCACAAGACGCACCGACCCTGCCAACCACAGGCGAGTCAGCGATTCAAGCCAACACTTTCCTGTGCTTCAAAATCCCTCTGAGATTAGCCCTGTAGTCACGCCACACATGTGCAGACGTCTCGCCGCAGCGCTGCTATGTTGCCCGGCATGACCGCCTCCGTTGCGAGTTGCCGTCCGCTGTCGGCTGTCGTCTGGGGCTCACTCGTTCTCACCGCCGTGGTCGGACTCACCGCGTGCGGTGGGAATGCGACGCATGACTCTTCGGCCACGACAGCGAAAGATGGACAGCCGGCAGCCACTCAAACCAGCGGAGGCAGTTCCGCGTCAACGACTTTGGGCGCGGTGGACTCATGTTCGTTGCTCACTCCTGCCGACTTCGCAGCAGCCTCGGACAAAATCCACCCTGGGTCCCCTGCTACCGCCTTCACGTTGACGACGAAAAAGGTAACGACCGACGTGAGTGCCGCAACCGACCAGCACTCGGCCTGTACTTACTACTACACCGGGCACCCAGGAGACGGGGGGAACTGACCCTCGATGTCATGACAGCTTCGGAATATCATTCCTTGAAGACATCGGAGGCGGGCAAGCCCATTTCCGGGCTCGGCGACGAGGCCGCCGTGTATGGCGAACGGCCAACTTTCTTGCTCGGGACAAAGGGCGCCGAGATTGCCAACTCGCAGAGCAGTATTGCGTTTGGGACCGCGCTTCTCCGACAATTGGCCACCCACTTCTAACTACCAACCCGCTCCCAGCTGGCGGAAACGTGCCTCGCATCGGCTACGGCCTATTGTGCGCAACTCTCGTGTCCTGTGGAGGTGGTATCTCTTCACAGCATTCCAGTTCTCCGTCCGGGACGCCCACGACTCCTAGCGGCTCCAGCCCGGCGGCCAACTCTGCGGGCGGGAACCCGGTTCAAGGCGCAGACTTCTGCGCCTTCTTGTCCCACCAGACAGCCCGCCTCAGGGCGGATGGAAGCCACGCCGGGGCTTTGGCGGATCTCGCGATCGAGTTCGCGGGCTGGCTGGACAGGCATAGGGCTGAGAAGCCGCGGACGGCGGCCGACCTCGACGAGATATCAAGCGGTAGCTGCCCTGCCACTCGTACTGCGGTGTTGGCTTCATTGGGCAAGGACAGCTTCGCCGCGGCCCTCAGTTGAGTGGCCGCCAGCGAGGCGAACCCGGACGTCGAGCTCACATCTTGGGCCTAACACAAAACGCCCGGATCACATGATCCTTACAAGTGTGTTTCCGGGTCAACTCCAGGTTCTGGCGTAGCGGGTTTCGTGGACTCGGTGTCGTTCGTTGTTGAAGTGAAATTTTCGGTACTCCTCGAAGTCGTCTTTGGCGCGGACGGCTCGTAGCTTCAGGACCACTTCCGCACCGTCGACGCTCCAGCGGGCTCCTGTGATGTCCATCTGATCGGCGACGAGGTAGCGGCAGGTGCCTTCGATGACACCGCTGGCGATGGGCCAGCCTGCGGCGAGTGCGCTGGGGTAGTTCAGGTAGACAATCGCGTACAAGGGATCAGGTGGCCGGGTCTGCCAGGCCTTGACCATCTCCAAGATCCCCTCAGTGATCTTGGAGATTGTCTCGCGGGAGACTTCGACCCCGAGGGTCGTGGCCGCGTGGGACTCGACGTTGTGGACTGTCATGCCACCGGCGTAGAGGCTGATGATCATCTCGTCCAGGCTGCCGCCGATCCGACGGGAGCTCTTCGGGACCAACCGCGCGTCGAAGCTCCACGCCCGGTCCCGCGGGATGTCGGAGACCCAGCGGGCCCAGCTCGGACTGGATCGTCTTGGAGGGTGCTGCCGCTGCGCATATTCGGGCTGCCCCGACCCGCCGGGTCGCCCTTGTCATAGCCGAGGTGTTCAGCGAGCTCGACCTGCACCCGCGCTTCAGGACGGCCTTGATCATCGTCGGGATGAACCCGCCTCGCCGGTCAGGCGCAACTCACCGGCGTCGACCTTGTCGAACAGCAAGTCCAGGAAGTCACCCTCCACCAGCTACTCGGTAACCGACTTCGCAGGCCTACCCGCCAGCTCCCTTCGTGACGCCGAGTAGTCCTCGCCCTGGTCGTTCCCGACGTCCATGCTGGTCAGTGTGCTCATCACGTGCGCTCCTGTCCGAGGACCCGGCAAGTGCCGGCAACCTCAGAGTCAAACCATGGCCCAGATCGACGGAGCGCTGCCCGGCAGCGTCGTCGTGCGCCACATGCCCTGCGGCAAACAAACCTGTGCCTGCAAAGCCAACCCACCCACGCTGCACGGCCATTACATCCAGTGGACTCGCACCGTAGACGGCAAGACTGTCACCAAGTTCTTCAGCCAATACCAGCTCGCCCGGTATCAGCCATGGTTCGACAACGCCCGACGCCTCAAGGAACTTATCGCGATGCTCCACCCGACATCATCCACAAAGCACCTACACGTCACTCCAGCAGAGCCGCACCCAAATCAAACAGCTTCTCGGCAGCGTGACCCGGATGTGGAACTCCACGCAGCACCATCGACGAGCGTTCATGCTCCTGAGCGGTCCCGACCGCCGGTGGGGGGTCAACTACGAGCACCGCCTGCTCTTGGACGCGATTCGGCGCCGAGACCCAGTCGACGCTGAGCATTTCCCATGCGGCCGCAGCTGGCGGACCAGGCTGGCGCTGGCCCAGCACCCAGAAGTGACCATCTGAGAAGCAGTCGACGAGAGCGAAGGCACAGTGGTCAGCCGCTCATGTGTCGCTGTTTGATGAACGCGCTGCAACTGCCCCGACTCGCGATCAGGAGGACCACGACCACGGAAGGTCCCGGTCGCCCCCCGGACACGCTCCGATGCGCTGCTGGCCGACGAGGCCTACTCCAGCCGTGCTCACCGAGCGCTACTCCAAGATCGATCCATCACCGCTGTCATCCCCGAACGCGCCGACCAGCAAAGGCCACCGGCTGCGCCGCGGCTCCGCGGTTGGCCGGCCCGTCAGGTATGACCGCGAGCGCTACAGGGACCGCAACGTCATCGAACGGTCCTACGGCCAACTCAAGCAGTGGCGCGGCCTGGCCACCTGCTAGGACAAGCTCGCCGTGATCTTCTGCGGCGGCACCGTTCTACGCAGCATCATCCGCTGGCTCCGCAGTCCAATAGGAGCTACGTCCTAGACCGGTTCGAGCTCCAGCTGGGTGGTGGCCATGGGGCGTCGTTGGCGAACAAGGTCGATGGTGAATACCACCAGGGCGACCCACACCAGGGCGAAGCCGGCCATCCGGGCGGGGCCGAACGGCTCGTGCCGCAATACCGTGCCGATGATGAGCTGGATGGTGGGGGCGAGGTACTGCAAGACGCCGAGCGTGGTCAGCGGCACCCGGGTGGCGGCCGCGCCGAAGGCCAGCAGCGGGATGGCGGTCACCAGGCCGGCGGTGGCCAGCAGGCTGGCGTGGCCGAGGCCGTGACTGCTGAATGTGCTCGTCCCGGTGACCCCAATGACAACGACGTAGGCGACGGCCAGCGGGCTGAGGACCGCGGTCTCGACTGCCAGGCTGGCGACCGCCCCGACGCCCGCCTGCTTCTTGAGCAGTCCGTAGAGGCCGAAGGAGAACGCCAGCACCAGGGCCAGCCACGGCGGTTGCCCGCTGGCGACCGACAGCACAACGACGGCCAGGACGGCGACACCAATCGCCATTTTCTGTGCGGCCCGCAGGCGCTCGCCCAGCACCAGCACCCCAAGACCGACGCTGACTAGCGGGTTGACGAAGTAGCCCAGCGAGGTCTCAACCACCTGGCCGCTGTCCACGCCGTAGATGTAGGTGCCCCAGTTGACGGCCAACAGCACGGACGCGACAGACAGCCGAAGGAACTGAGTTCGCGTCACCCGGACACGGGCCCAGGTGCGCCCCGCCTGCAGCAGGGCGGCGACGACCAGCAAAGACCACAGTACGCGATGAGCCAGGACCTCCAGCGCTGGCGCGGGGTCCAGCAACGGCCAAAATAGCGGGAACAGCCCCCACAGGGCGTAGGCAGCCGCGCCGTAGAGCGTCCCTCTTCGGGTCTGGTCATTCACGCAACTAGATTACGCGAACACACGTCCCCACCGTGCCTGTCAGGCTGGGCGCTCGACCGGCAGCAGCTGTGCGCGCCGAAAAACCTGTCCGCGGTCTGCGAAGGGTATTCCTGACGGCTGAGAGTGGGGCCATCCGGGCTGTCCGGCAGGATGATCACCGTGCTGTTGCGTCTGATCTACCTCGCCATGACCCACCTGTTCGCGCTGATGCGCCTACTGGCCCGCGACAGCGCCGACAAGGACGTGGAGATCTTGGTGCTACACCATCAACTCGCTGTCATCCAGCACCGGAGCAGTGCACCGAGGCTGGATCGCGCCGACCGAAGCCTACTTGTTGCGTTGCTGCACCGGCTGCCAAAGATCCGGCTGCGGCAGTTCCATCTGCTGGTCTCCCCGGACACAGCATTGCGTTGGCGGCGTGACCTAGCTGCGCCGCCGCTGGGCGGCGAAGTTCAGCGCTCCATGATGGGTTCATCCGCGGGACGCCGACACCGCACTTGATCACCTCGATGTCCTCGGCGGCGAATACTGCGTCGAACGTGTCGATGAATTTCGCGTCCCGGTCACGGGTGAGGTCTTTCATGCGCGCTCCGGCGTCCGCCCGGTCGATCAGCAGGTTTCGGGCTTGTTGTGTGGTCCAGTCGGCAGTAGACCGCGTAGTGGCCGGGGCCTGCCCGCGAAGGAACTCTGCGCAGCCCGGTCCGTCACCCCGCCGCGGTGCCGGATCGATGCCGTGGCGTTTGAAGATCTCCCACACGCTGGACGGGGCAAGTCGAATGCCTAGACCAGCGAGTTCGCCGTGCACCCTGCGGTAACCCCAAGGACGGGTTCTCCCTGGCCAGGCGCACGACAAGACCCTGGATGTTTCCCCGGGTCGCCGGCCTACCTCCCTGTTTCGGCAGATCAAAAGCTGCCGAACCGAGCTGTGGGACGGCACCCTGATCTGGAACCGAACCCACCTGCTGCGCGCCCTGGGTGAGTACGAGCAGTTCTACAACGAACACCGCACCCACCGCAGCGTGCACGCCGCAGCGTGCACACCGGGCACTCCCCCAACCCGTCGAACTGGACCGGGTCCGCATCCGACGCCGTGAACGACTCGATGGCATCCTGCACCCATACTCAACCGTCGCATAAGGCGGACAAGGTTTTCGGCACGCACAGGTGCTCTGCCCAGCGGGGCAGGTCACAGTGTCGCCGGTTAGGTCGATGTCGAACTGGTCTATGGCGAAGCGCCCGTCCGGGGCGTTCGGCGGCTGGGTCTTGCAGTGCGACCGGATCTTGTTCTCGCCCAGGGTGTCCTGGAACTCGCCCGTGTCCATAAGCCGAGTCGCCGTGGACATCAGGCCGGCCATCGGCGGCCTCACCCACGGCGACGTCGCCAGTGTCTGAGACGTCGTCAGCGGCAGGGCTGGCGGCGGTGTTGAGGAGGTCCGCGATGAGGTCCGCAGCGAGCGTGCCG
>JAYTHM010000690.1:0-2308 GCA_043732645.1 Frankiales bacterium | reverse complement strand
GCTTCCAGGAGCTCCTGGAGTTCCTGCCCAGCCGCGCTTCCAACTCCGCGACCCGACCCGCCAACACCGCGATCAACGCATCACGCTGCGCCAGCACGACCAGCAACTCCTCGACAGAGCGAGCCGGAGGCACCGCAGAAACCAACGGATCAACCACGAGAAGCACCTACCTGCGGGGGAAGTCGCAGTACAGACAAGAAAACGATCCCGCACCTCAGCCCAAGATCAGCGAGCCACGCCGCAAGGGACCTGAACAGTTACCTGCTCGGAAAGAACGGATGAGCTTCTCGAAGGGCGGAGAGGCGCTCGCGTGACCCTCATAGCCGTGCGGCTCGCGCTACACAGGCGCGGGGCCCGAGTGGAGCGCGTGTTGCCGGCCACCTGGCCCGCCGGTTCAGTCTGCACTCAGCCCCTGCTCTGCCGACCTGTCCCACGCCGCCCGCGGCTGGCAGCATGGGCAGACCCGCAGACGATCTTCTCGCGGCTGTCCCTACGTTGAGGAGTTCCTATGGCCGATGACCAACCCGCGCCAGAGACCGGGGCCTCCCGCGGCGACAGCCACCTTGACCTGCCAGCGTGGCGACGCAAAACCGATGGCGAGCCCCGTCTCTATGTCGCGTTGACGGTTCTGGTTGCGATCGCCCTCCAGCTGGTGCTGCCGGCGAAGCTAGGTATCCGCCCCAAATACCTGATTCCGGGCCTCGAGACAGCGGTCCTTGCGGCCCTGATGATCACCAATCCGGGGAGGTTCACCCGGCGCAGCGGAGCGCTTCGCGGGTTGGGGCTGCTCCTGCTCGGGCTCGTCATCCTGGCCAACGTCGTATCGGCCGCACTACTGATCGACGACCTCCTGCACAGCCGCGGTCCGGCGGGAGACCCAATCCAGCTACTCACCAGCGCCGGGGACATTTACCTGACAAACATCATTGCGTTCGGCTTGCTCTACTGGGAGTTCGACAGAGGTGGTCCGGTCGCGCGCACCCACGCTGACAAGCAGCACCCCGACTTCATGTTCCCTCAGATGACGAGCCCAGACCTCGCACCGCCACACTGGGAACCAACCATCCTTGATTACGTCTACCTGAGCCTAACGAACGCGACCGCGTTCAGCCCGACAGACACGTTGCCGCTGAGCAGATCCGCGAAGGTCGCCATGGGCCTCCAGTCGATCGTGTCCCTCATGACGATCGGCCTAGCGATCGCCCGCGTCACAAATATTTTGAAGTGACGTCAAGACCGTCACTGCAGGCGAAAACCACCTGCGATTGTTGACGCGAACCGGCCGAACACCGACATCCTCGCCGTCGTGCTCGATGCCTCCGCAGCTAAGCCCGGATCCACCGTCCTGAGCCCTTGAGTGGATTTTCAGGCTGCTGGTATTGGCCGAGAGGTTCTGGGCGCGCCGGTGTGGCCGGCTGGTCCGGCGTTCTCCGGTCTTTCGGTTGCTCCGTGAGGATGGTGGGCCGGGCTCAGGCCATGCCGGGTGGTCCTGCTCCGGCGCGGAGCTGTTCCCATTCGGTCTGCCATGGCCAGTCGGTCGGTAGCTGCAGGGTGAGTGGGCGGTCGGAGCGAGCCAGCCAGGCGGGGATGTTGATGAGCTGCGCACGGATCGTGCCGGTCGTCGCTTTAACGTGGAAGGCGAAGGCAAGGACGCCGGCGGTGCGGGTGAGGTTGAAGGCCATCGCGGCGCAGACCAGCCAGGCACTGTTGGCCCAGAACTTCCTGGCAGGTGCGCCAGGGGTCCGGCTTTGAGGTCAGCGATGACCTGCTCGACGATCGCGTGCGCGCGCTGGGCCTTCTCGGCATCGAGCATCGGCAGGAGGCTGCTGGTGAACACCGCGTGGTGTCGGTAGACGGTGAACAGCGGGTCTTGGTTCGTCGGGTTCAGGTCCGGGACGCGAGGCACGATCAGCCGGGCGGTGACCTGCTTGGTCTTTGCCTTGGACCCGAAGGCGGTGAAGGCGATCTCTGCGACCTCGGCGTCACTGATCCACGCTTGAGCCTGTTCGTCCCAGACCGCGTTGGTGTACTTGATCTTCGTCCACGCGTCCTCAGCGATGGCGTCGATCGCCTTGCGAACCGGCGGGTTGAGCCGGGCGGTGATCGAGAAGCTCGCCTTGTGCCGCAGCACGGCACCGATCTCGTCGGATTGGAAGAACGCCGAGTCCGCCCGCAGCACCAGCGTCCCTGTCGCCCCGCACGAGCGGGCGGTCACCAGACTGTCCGAGACCAGCCGGTGGGCGCCCTTCGCGCTGTTGGTGGGTCCACGACGCAGCCGCGCGGCGGTGATCAGTGGCCATCTGGTCGG
>JAYTHM010000689.1:0-2310 GCA_043732645.1 Frankiales bacterium | reverse complement strand
CACCACGACCCGTCGCCTCGATCACCTCATCGACCAGCGTCCGAGGAAACGTCGCCGTCAACACCCCCAAAGCAACCCGATCGCTCAACCGCTGTCCCGAAGGCACCTGCACCTGTCCCGCTCTCGGCATGCCAGGACTAGGTAGTCCAAGATGAGCAGGCCGACCAACAGCGTCGCTCCACGGCGTAGCCAGGCCAGCAGGACCGACCCAGTCACCGGCTGCTGCTGGTCGAGCGCGCCGGGGGCAGCCCTAAATGCGCCGTGCTGCGGCGTAGTCACGAGGCGAGGTCTTGCTGACTTCTGGCCCACCGAATCGCCGTGCGGTCACAGGCGACCTGTCGTGGCCGGGACAGGGTCGATACGTCGAGTCGGGTGCCCGGCGGCACCGATGGCCGGTCGATCACGCGCCGGTCACGGCCCTGGATCGTGCCTGACGACCAGCACCGGACAGGTGGCATGGGCGATGACGTGCTGGGTGACCGAGCCGATCAGCGCCTCCACGAAGCCGCCGTGCCCGCGGTTGCCGACGACTAGTAGCTCAGCGCCAACGGTTGCGTCGAGCAGCACCCGTGCCGGGTGTCCCTCCACGACCGTCGAGGACACTTTCGCATTGTCGGCCCCGAAGGCAGTCTCAACAGCGGTGGCCAAGATGCGCTCGGCGTTGACCCGCCAGTCGACGCCGGCGGCGACCGGATAGCCGCCGTAGCTGTGGGGGTACTCCCAGCCCGTGATGGCCTGCACGGTCGCACCTGTTAGCTCCGCCTGCTTACCTGCCCAGCGAAGTGCGCTCAGTGAGGTCGGGGAGCCATCGACCCCCACCACAATGAAGGCTGTCGTCATGTCGTTCCTATTCGATGCTAGTCATTGTGAGGTTTCCGTGGGTCGCGCCGAGCGCGCCACACCTGCTGTCCTGACTACCATCGGCTTGACCCGACAGGCGGCGGTAGAGGCTTTCGTCCCGCACTCGCAGCTTGCCCCGCCGATGCCCTGCTGGGTCCGGCAATGGACTCGATGGCGCCGCCTCACTGCGGCCGTTCAAACGACATCCAGCTCTTGGGTCATGCCGCTCGCGTAGTGGTTCGGCAGGTTGCACACGAGCTCATACCGACCCCGCTTGAGCACAACTGTGGTCCAGCCGACGGTGCCCGCCTTGATACCCCCGCCTGCGCCGCCGGCGCAGGACTTCGAGGCCTCGCCGAGGCTGCCCCTCTCGGGCACCTTGCCGTCCGCGGCAACAGTGAGCCGCCCCGGACCACTGCCCTTGGCCAGCGGCAAGATCACCAGTTCGTGGGTGCGCCAGCCGCGGTTAGAAGCCACCAGCGTGACACGGCCAGCGGCCATGGTGGCTGGCGTCGCGGCCAGCATCATGTGGCCGCCCCGGAGTGCGGTGCCGCCCATCATGCGGGTCATGCCCATGTCGCCGAGGGTCACGGCGATCGTCTGCCCGGCTGAGGACGGCCCTGCGCACGTCAGGGGCGAGTAGCGGTAGCCCGAGCCGCCCATCATCTGACCGCCTCCGGGCGATGCAGCGCCGCATCCGGCCAGGAGGCCCGTCAGGGCCAACCCGGCAGACGCGAGCAACAACGGAGTACTCACGCGCCAGGTCACCGACTGAGGACACCTGCCATTGCGCGTCTCCACCAGAGCCGAAGGTCCCTGCCGCCTAAAGGAGTTGCCGGTCGATGCTGGGTACTACCGGCCTCCAATGGAGCCATTCACCTCGCGGCGCCGCCGTGCAGGTGGTCCTAGCCGTGCCGTCTGAGGTGGCCGCGCTTCTCGCGATAGGTGAGGAGCGATGGCTCCGGCTCACGTCGTGTCGAGTGCTGGCACCATCTTGGCGACCAGCGCAGGGGTCGGAATGCTCGCGGCGAGGTTGCGCACCCTCACCTTGACCGATGAGCTTACGGGCCTTCCCAATCGTCGTTCCCTGCAACGCACGCTGCACAACCGTCTAGCGCGCAGCCGTGGGGCCGTGGTCGGCTTCCGGTGGCGGTGCTCAATATCGACCTCGACGGGTTCAAGGCACTCAATGATGCGTTTGGACACACTGCCGGGACAGCCTGCTGCGCGCGGCCCAGCGGTCGGCAGAACTTCGCCAAGGCGACGTGCTGGCCGCATAGTGGAGACGAGTTCTTCGCCGTTCTGAACGACTGCGACGAGGGACGAGCCCAGGCAGTCGCTGCTCGGATCATCGCCGTGATCCCCGGGAACGTCTCGGCGTGCATCGGCCTCGTCATCGCGCCGGGAAGAACGGAGGTACAACCCGCTGACATCCCACGCTTGCTTGCCGACGTAGATGCCGCCTTCTAC
>JAYTHM010000688.1:0-2315 GCA_043732645.1 Frankiales bacterium | reverse complement strand
TTGACGCACGGGACGATCCGCTGGAACAGCAACGACTGGTAGGCCTGGAAGTACGGAGCGTTCGCGACCGCCTCGAGGCAGGCCTCGACGTCAAGGCCCATGTTCTCCCAGACCTCCTGCTGACGGAACCGGTCGCGCATCAGGTAGCAGCCCTCGACGACGAACTCCTCGCGCTCGGCGAGCTCGGCGGAGGTGAGCTGGGAGTAGTAGTCGCGCAGGGCGATCCGACCGAAGGCGACGTGGCGGGCCTCGTCCTGCATGACGTAGGCGAGGATCTGCTTGGGCAGCGGCTTGGTCGTCATGTCGCGCAGCAGGCCGAAGGCTGCGAGCGCAAGGCCTTCGATGAGGACCTGCATCCCGAGGTAGGGCATGTCCCAGCGGCTGTCGGACAGAGTGTCGTCGAGCAGCGCCTTGAGGTGGGTGTTGATCGGGTAGAGCATCCCGACCTTCTCCTGCAGGAACCGCGCGTAGGTCTCGGCGTGCCTCGCTTCGTCCATGGTCTGCGTCGCGGCGTAAAACTTGGAGTCGAGGTCAGGGACAGACTCCACGATGCGCGCGGAGCAGATCATCGCGCCCTGCTCGCCGTGCAGGAACTGGCTGAACTGCCACGCACCCAGGTGCAGGCCGAGCTCCTGGCGCGCTTTCTCGTCCTTGGCGAAGTGCTTGTCCCACATGGGGGTGCCGTAGATCGAGATGGCCTCGTCCGGCATCCCAAGCAGGTCGTAGGGGTCGACCTCCTCGGTCCAGTCGATGCGGTGCACCTGGTCCCACTGCTTGTCCTTGCCTTTTTGGTAGAGGCTCAGCAGCTGGTCGCGGCCGTCGTCGTAGTCCCAGGTGAAACGGGCGGCTCCTTGCGCCTCCACGTCCCACGTCGCCAGCTCGACGGGCGTGACGTACAACTCGTGGGTGCTCATGCCAGGGCTCCTTCAACCAGGGAATCAACGAGTACGGCGATGTCGTGGGCGACCTGCTCCGGGCGGTCGCCCGGCAGGACCAGATGGCTGAACGTCAGCCGGGTGACGGTGTCGGCGAGCAGCGCGACCCGCTCGGCAGGAATCTGCGGCCAGCGTGACGCGAGGTGCTCGGCAAGGTGCTCGCGGGCAGCGGTCTGCAGGGAGCTACCGCGGGTCGTGAGGTATGGAAGTAGACCACCCTCGTCCTCGGTGAGGACCGCCTTGAGCAGCGGGTTGCGAGCCGCCTCCTCGAGGGTCCAGAGTGTGCCGGCCGCGACGGACTCCGAGGGCGTCCCATCGTGCCCGACGATCGCTGCGTCAGCGCCGGCTATCCAGCGAGCCGCCTCGCGCAGCGCGAGTGCCTCGGCGAGCGCTTCCTTCGACCCGAACTCGTAGTAGAGGGTCTGCCTACTCACGCCGGCCGCGCGGGCGACGTCCACCATCCGGACCCGGTCCCAGTCACCCGCCAGGGCGGCGTCGTACGCCGCATCCAGCAGCGCTTCCCGGGTGGTGATCACCGTCACACTGTTTGTCATCCACCCCTTCGGTGTCAAGACACCGAAGGAGGAACTGTCAGGCGAGTTGCCCGATGCAGCTGACCATCGATGCCCCCGGACAGCAAGAACGGCAACTGGTCATGCTGCTCGATCCGGGCTGCGACCCGGGTCCGGTTCACTCCATGGACTGACCCAACAGAGGCTTGCCGACGCCAGAGAGTGCACAGCCACGGGGTGTCCGGGTCAGTTCCCACTACCGTGACGAGGGTGCGTCCCCTCTCCCGTAAGGCCGGTGCCCTCTGCGGTGTCGGCGCCCCTGCCAGCTTCGTGACCGCCTGGGTCGTCGGTGGGCTGCGCACGCACGGCTACGACCCGTTCAGCGACGAGATCAGCCAGCTCGCCCGGGTAGGCGCGCCCACCCGACCCCTCATGACGGCGGGGTTTCTCGGCTTCGCCGCCCTCGCCCCCTTCTGGGCTCGCGTCCTCGCCAAGGCGCTCGACGAGCCTGCCCTGCGTGCCTCCGTCGCTGCCGCCGCCGTCGGCACCCTCGGGGTGGCGGCCCTGCCCCTGGGGACCTCCTTCGGTGACGCCCCGCACGCGCTTGCGGCCTCCGTGGCCTACCTCGGAATGGCCAGCTCGCCGCTGCTCGGAGGACGGGCCTTCGACCGGAGCGGTCACCGGGCGGCTGCCGTTGCGTCGTACACGGTGGGGGGTGTGAGCGCGGCTTCGCTCCTGGCCTCCCTCGCCGGCCGGTACGACGGGGGCTTCCAACGGCTCGGGCTGACCGTGGTGGATGCGTGGTTCGTGGTGCTGGCGGTGCGCGAGCTGCGACGTCCGACGTGAGCGTGCTGCTCGCGCTCGAAAT
>JAYTHM010000687.1:0-7909 GCA_043732645.1 Frankiales bacterium | reverse complement strand
CCGAAGTGGCAAACTCGCCGGTCGTGCTGGACGCCGACAGCAACCCCGGTCGGCCCGGTCGTCCTGTAGCGGAAGGCGCCCTCGTGTCCGGTGGACAGGGCACCCGGTTCGCTGGATACGCGTGTCGTCGCTGTCGAGATGGTTGCCCGTCCCGCTGCGTTGCCCGGTGGCCGAGCCGTAGCCGCCACGCCAGCCCGGACGAGAGTCGGCTTGGGTGAGGTCTGCACCGGACGCGCTGGGCGGGTCCGGTGCAGAAGTCGCAGGACACGGCCGGCGGGTCCTCAACCGGCGCTTTAGGCGCGTCCGTCACACCGACCTCACGCGGCTGTAACGTCCCCGGCATCGATCTGCCTAGGGTTGGGGAGCACTTCTCGTCCGCACCACGCGCCGGCCGGCATCGGAGCAGCTTGTGGCCGTCCTGGCCGTCCTGGCCGCCCTCGAGCACCGTACGACGTACCGCTTGGATGCACCGATGTCGTTGGGGCCGCACGTCGTGCGGCTGCGACCGGCACCGCACTGCCGGACGCCGATCTCGTCATACGCGCTGAGGGTCACGCTGCCGGAGCACCTCCTGAACTGGCAGCAGGACGTCTTCGGCAACCACCTGGCCCTGCTGGTGCTCCCGAGCGGACGCGCGAGCTGTCCATCACGGTTGACCTCGTTGCCAACCTGACAGCAAGCAACCCGATCGACTTGTTCGTGGAGGAGTCCGTGGAGCAGTTCCCCTTCGCCCACGACGCCGCGCTGAGGCAGGACCTGGAGCCCTACCGGCGGCCAGTCGGCGGACCGCGGATGACGGGTTGGCCTGCGGCGATACGTCGGGCTCGACGACGGTCAGCACCCCGCTGGACACCGTCCTGGAGTCCTGCCAGGGGGTCTGCCAGGAGATCGCTCATCTCACGATCGGTTGCCTGCGAGCCTTCGGGGTGGCTGCGCGCTACGTCAGCGGCTACCTGCACACGCTGCCTCCGCCGGGCAAGCCCCGGCTGGTCGGCGCGGACGCCTCGCACGCCTGGGTCTCCGCCCTCGTCCCGGGGCTGGGCTGGGCTGGGTCGACCTCAACCCGACGAATCACCAGCGCGTCGACCACCGGTACGTCGTGGTGGCCCGTGGGCGGGACTACTTCGACGTACCCCCGCTCAAGGGGGTGATCTTCACGAAGAGCACCAAGAGCATGTTGAAGGTCTCGGTCGACGTGCAGCAGTGTGACGAAGGTGTGGTGGTGGAAGGGCGGTGACCATGCGCGTCGTTACCTGTGACCACTGCGGCCAGGTCGTTTTCTTCCACGACGACCGCTGCCACTGGCCCCTGGACAACGACCAGCGGCGGGGGGGACGTGGTCGCGCTCACCGAGGTCTCACCCGGGCGGCAGGTCGACCTGACGGTCGTGCCGCGCGACCAGTCGCCCGGGACCGGCCTGACCACCCTCGACCTGTCAGAGACCGACCTGATCCACCCCGACCGGGTCCGCAACCAGCTCGGCGAGTCTTACCGCACGCTACTGGGCCACTTCCGCCACGAGATCGGGCACTACTACTGGTCGGTGCTGGTCTGGCGGGACGACGTCCTTAACACCTGCCGTGCGCTGTTCGACGACGACCGGGCCGACTACTCCCCGGCGGTGAGCCGCGCAGCCCGAGGACTCCAGCGGCGCAGGACGACATCAGCCAGTACGCCACGATGCAGCCCTAGGAGCACTGGGCCGAGTCCTTCGCGCACTACCTGCACATCCACGACACCTTCGAGACCGCCCCGAGCTTTCGCCTCGGTCCCGCCGGCACGGGGTTTCCGGCCGCCTTCGGGGAGATAATCGACCGCTGGCTCGAGCTCACCTGCGGCCTCAACAAGGTCACCCAGGACATGGGCCGTGACGACCTCTACCCGTTCGTGCTGGCCCCGGCCGTCATCCGCAAGCTGGCTTCGTCGACCGCGTCATGCGCCACGCCGGGGCGCAGACCCACAGCGCCGCCCTCGGCGACGGCCTCGTTGCGTCCTAGCGTTGGCGCCGGGTGCCCCTTGAGGTTCTAGGACTTCCTGAGGTCGGAGGGGCTCACCTTTTCCGTTGCGTCCTGGCGCCCACGCTCAGGGCCCCTTGAGGTTCTAGGACCTCTTGCGTGTCAGGGAGCGATGGTGAGGGCTCGCCCTAGAAGGGCAAGGCGAAGCCGCCCTCCGGAGGTGGGGGTGCAGGTTCTGTAGCCAGGCGGGTGGGAGTGGGAACGGCCGGAGGTGTGGTGGGGCCAGGCGGAGTTGAGGCTGGGGGAGCGGGGGCAACCGGCGATGCCACCACGGGCTGCATGACCTGGTGCTCGGCGCGGCGGCGGCGCTCGGCAAGTACGGCGGCGAGGTACGCCCAGCCCGGGGTGCCGGAGGGCGGGGCCGGCGTGACGGTGGCCGAGACGGCAGCCACGAGGCGGTTACCGAGGTCGGTGCGGGCCTGCTCGGTCAGCTGGCCCTGGCGCCCCAGGAAGGACCGCACCGACAAGGCCAGGTCGCCGGGCAGCCGGGACAGATCCAGGGTGGTAGCCCAGCCGGCGAGCTGGGATGGCATCGGCAGGACGGGCCCCTGCGTGCCGACGACGCGTTCGGAGATCACGACGGTGCCGGCGGCCAGGTCCCCGAGCCGCTTGCCGTCGGTACGCGCCAGGCTGGTGATGACACCTGCGGAGAAGCCGGAGATGCCGGGCCGTTCGACGACCAGCCCGATGAGCCCGCGCACGAACGCCTGCCGGAACGCGATCGGCCCAGCGTCGTCCCGGACGACCCGCAAGCCCATCGCGGCCTTGCCCGGCGTGCGTCCGCGCATCAGCGTCTCGAAGGCCACCGGGTAGCCGAGGAACGCGACGACGACCGAGATGACCACAAGGGCGGCGAGGGCCGCTCCGCCCCGGGCGACTCCGAAGGCCAGGGTCAGCGCGAACAGCACGAACAGCAGCACTCCCTGCAGCAGCCCGTCGATCAGCGCAGCGACCATCCGGGACGGCAGCCCGGCGGTGCGCACGTCGAGGGAGACGGCCTCGCCGGTGACGAGCTGCGACAACGCGGGTGCCTCCGGTGGTGGGCAGCGGACGGGCCGCCTTGGCACCTAGTCTGCCCTGTTGTGGACCTCGACGTGTACATCGCTGCGCACCGCGAGGAGTGGCAGCGACTCGAGGACCTGTTGAAGTGGGCCTCCTCGCCGCGGCACCTGTCGGGGGCGGACGTGGACGAGCTGGTCGAGCTCTACCAGCGCACCGGCACCCACCTGTCGGTCCTGCAGAGCGCTGGCCGCGACCCGGTGCTGATTGGCCGGCTGTCCTCGCTCGTCGCCCGGTCCCGGACGGTCGTCGCGGGCACCCGGCAGGCCGCCTGGCGCGACGTCGTCCGCTTCCTGACGGTCGACTACCCGGCAGTGCTCTACCGGACGCGCTGGTGGTGGGGTACGACGGCAGTGCTCTTCGTGCTGGTCGCGTTCGGCTGGGGGGCGTTCGTTGCGACCCACCCGGACTCGCAGGCTGCTCTGCTCCCGCCGGAGCAGGTGAAGCAGCTTGTGTCGCACGACTTCGCCGACTACTACAAGGCCGCCCCCGCACAGGACTTCGCCGCCCGCGTGTTCACCAACAACGCGCTCATCGCCGCCGGTGCTGTGGCCAGCGGCATCCTGCTGGGTCTGCCGGTCTTCTACCTGCTCTACCAGAACGCCGTCGGCATCGGCATCGTCGGCGGCTTCATGGCCGCCAACCACCGCACCGGGCTGTTCTTCGGGCTGATCCTCCCGCACGGGCTGCTGGAGCTGACCAGCGTCTTCGTCGCCGGTGGCCTCGGCCTCAAGCTGGGATGGACAGTGGTCGACCCGGGGCGGCGTACCCGGTCGCAGGCTCTGGCGGAGGAGGGCCGGGCGCTTGTGGTGGGCGCCGTCGGACTAGCCCTGATGCTGTTCGTGAGCGGCATCATCGAGGCGTTCGTGACCCCGAGCGGCCTGCCGACGTGGGCCCGCATCGGGATTGGTGCGCTGGCCGAGACCGCTTTCTTGCTTGTGGTGTTCGTGGTGGGCCGACGGGCGGTGCGAGCCGGCGAGACCGGTGATGTCGACAGAGCTCTTGCCGGGGACGTGCTGCCCGTTTCCGGCTGAGCTGTAGCCCTTGAGAAGTCGGGAAGATCTGAGGGTGACGCTCAACGGGAGGTCACCTGTGGCCGCGCTCGTAGCATCTTCATCCGGCCGGTATGAGGTCCCCAAAAGTATGGCAGCGGGATCTCGCCGAGACCATGGCGGACGCCGCCTACGCCTGCTGTGGCCCTGTCGGAGCATCGCCTGCACTGGCGTGGTCGGGAGGGTGCCGGGGCCATCGGTCCCGGAGCCAGCGACGTGTCGCGGCGGGCACTGCTTGGTCGAGTTGGGCCGCGTAGGCGAACCCCATGCGATGCGCGAAGTCCTCTTCGTGCCGCGCGAAGCTCAGCGCGCCCGCCGCAGGCCGCTGCTGGGTCGCCCCACGGCCAGCATCCGCCGGGCGTCGACCTCGAGCAGGGGCTCGGCCAGTAGGAAGCCTTGGGCGACCGGGCAGCCCAGCTGCTCCAGCAGCCCCCACTGCCCGACCGTCTCCACGCCTTCGGCGATGGCAGTGAGCCCGAGGCGGGCGACGAGCCCCACGACTGCGTCGAACAGCGCGAGCGCGTCGCGGTCGGTCTCGACCTCCTCCAGCAGGGACCGGTCGAGCTTGACGACGTCGACCGGCAGGCGCTTGAGGTAGGCCAGTGAGCTGTAGCCCGCCCCGAAGTCGTCGATGGCGAGGCGGACGCCGAGGCCCCGCAGCCCGTCGAGCACCCCGACCGCTGCCCTGACGTCCTCGAGGAGCACGTCCTCCGTCAGCTCGAGCAGCAGGTTCCCGGGGTGCACGCCGGTGTCGGCCAGCACCTCTCGGACCGTCGCGATGATGTCGCCGCGTAGCTGCACGGGCGACAGGTTGACGCTGATCTGCGTGTGCGCGGTGCCGGGCACCTCGTCCTGCCAGCGGCGCAGCGTGGCGCACGAACGGTGCAGCACCTGCCGGCCGAGCTCGACGACCAGGCCGGATTCCTCGGCCAGCGCCACGAACGCCGCGGGCGGCAGCTCCCCCTGATCCGGGTGCTGCCAGCGCACCAGCGACTCGAAGCCGAGCAGCAGCTGGTCTGCTACTCGCACGACGGGGTGCCAGCGCACGAACAGCTCCTCGCGCTCGAGGGCGCTGCGAAAATCCGCGATCCGATCGGTGCGCTGGAGCAGGTCGGCCCTCAGCCGGGGCTCGAAGACCCGGTACCGGCCCTTGCCCTGCGCCTTCGCGGCGTACATCGCCACGTCGGCGTCGCGCAGCAGGTCATCGGCGCTGCCCGCGCCACCCAACCGCGCCACGCCGACACTTGCACCGAGCCGGACGGCCCGACGCTCGACCTCGACGGGCTGGGCGAGCACGCTCACCAGTCGTTCGGCAAGCGCCTCGACCGCCTCGTCGCTGATGGGGGTCTCCTCCGCCATGCGGCCGTTGAGCAGGACCACGAACTCATCGCCCCCGAGCCGGGCGACGAGGTCGCCGTCCCGGCAGGTCGCTTCGATCCGGCGGCCCACCTCGACGAGGACCCGATCGCCAGCGGCGTGCCCGGCGGTGTCGTTGACGCTCTTGAACCCGTCGAGGTCCAGCAGCAGGACTGTCGCCCCGCCCGCAGCGGCAGCGCGCTCAAGGCGCTCCCCGAAGGCGGCCCGGTTGGCAAGGCCCGTCAGGGCGTCGGTGTACGCGGCCGTGCGCAGCTCGCGCTCGAGCGCGACCCGCTCGGTCATGTCGGCATACACGCCGAGGTAGCCGAACGGCCGACCCTGCCCGTCGCGCAGGACGCTGGCGCTCATCTCCACGTCGACCGGGCTGCCGTCGCGCCGGCGGCGGCGGGCTAGCTCTCGAACGAGCGGTGCGTCGTCGAGGCGCTGCAGGTTCGCGTCATACTCCTCCTCGGCCACGACCGGGTTCAGGCCGCCGACGACCTCGGCCGCCGGCCAGCCGAAGATCCGCTCGGCAGCCGGGTTCCACAACCGGACGACGCCTTCAAGGTCGAGCTCGACGATCGCGACAGGGGTGCTGCTCACCAGCGTCGACAGCCGACCGAGCGCCTCAGCCCGGTCCTCGCTCTGGGCCACAAGTGCGGTGTGCAGCTGGGCGTTCTCGATCGCGACACTCGCCTGGGCGGCGTACATCTCGAGCAGCGCGAGCTGGTCGGGAGCGGGGCGGCGGCCGTCGCGGGGCAGGTCCACGCTGATCACACCGACCAGGCCGGAGCGGGCCGTCCGGAGCGGCGCGAACAACTCATCGAACGGGTGCCACGCCTCGTCGTCGTCGGGCACCGGGGTGTTGGGGACCCAGGTCGGCACAGAGTCCTGCTGCGGCACAAGGTGGAGGTAGTCAACGAGCAGCTCGCCGACGGGCTGGCAGATGCGCATGAGGTCGTCCCAGACCTCCCGGGGCGCGCTGGTGCCCAGCAGGGCGTCGCACGCCTCGGCGGTGCCCGCTCCCGCGACCACCTCGAGGTCGCCGCCCGGCATGACGAGGTTGAGAATCGCGACGTCGAACCCGAGGCCGTCGACCAGCCCCTGGCAGACGCTCTGCAGCGTCCGACCGAGGTCGAGATCACCGTTGATCGCCCGGATCAGCTCGTGCAGCCGCTCAAGTGAGGCGGCCCGGGACGTGGTCGGGCCTGGCTCGGGCAGCGGCGCGAGCTGCACGGTCATTCCTTAGGAGTCGGCATCCTGACGGCTGGGTTGAGTCGTGAGGATATGGGGAACTGCTGGCCGGTGGCGCGACGCTGCGCCGTGCAGGAGCTGGACCGGACCCAGGCCGATCCGGCGCGCCACAAGAGCAGCGTCCCCGCATCCGGCTTGCCGACGTCGTTCGAGCGACCGCACGGGTCACGGTGGGATGCCGCGGGGATCAGGTAACCAGAGCCAGGACGCGCACCTACTGCCTGACTCACGATCTTGCACGATAGCCCTGTCGGAAGTGCAGAGAACGCCTGATCGCCTGACATCAGCAAGGGGCTGGGCATCGCGTTTTGAGGTTTCAGCCGGCCTTCGGCAACCTGCACAAGGATCAGTTGGTGAGTCCTTTCTACGTCACCTTCGACGCTAGGATCTCGACAGCCCGTCGCCCCGCAACCCCTGAGATGAGGCGCTGGGAGTGTCCGCAGCCGCCGTGAACTCTGCCGAATGCCCAGCTGTACCCGCACCACGAAGCTGCACGCCCATCATGTCCTCGACTGCAGCCAAGGCGGCCGCACGGACGTGGCCAACATGGTCAATTGTCAACCAGGCCCCAGCGCAGAGATTCCTAGGACGGTAGCGTTTGGGAGGTGTTGGTATTCATTAGCTGGTCCGGCCGAGCTAGTCAGACAGCCGCGATCGCACTTCGCGATTGGCTTCCGTCGGTGCTGCAGTCGGTCGAGACCTACGTGTCTTCGGAAGACATTTCTAAAGGAGAACGCTGGAACGTCTCGATTGGCGAAATGCTCGATCGAGCCACGCTCGGAGTTATATGCGTGACACCCGAGAACGCAACTTCGCAATGACTGAACTTCGAAGCTGGTGCCTTATCCAAACGTTTTGATCATGCCAAGGTTTCACCGCTGCTGCTAGGTCTAGAGCCAAGCGCTCTCGTGGGGCCGCTATCTCAATTTTAGGCAACGTCCGTTACGCGACTAGTGTCGCGTGTTAGAAGTTGATTTACGCTTAGCCTTCGCGAGGATCGTTTGAGCGTCTTTGGTCCAGATGAAGGGTTCGCAGCGGTCGTTCCAGCCGTCGATGAAAGCGCGGATGGCGGCATTGAGGTCGGGGACAGAGTGGAAGGTGCCACGCCTGATGGCTTGGCGGGTGATGATCCCGAAGAAGATCTCGACCATGTTCATCCACGACCCGCTGGTC
>JAYTHM010000686.1:0-2321 GCA_043732645.1 Frankiales bacterium | reverse complement strand
TGCCGGTCATGCCCTTCGCGGGCCGACTCGTCGACCGGTTCGGCGCCCGTCGGGCGTTGCCCGCGGCCATGTTCCTGTTCGCCCTCGTGCTGCCGCTTGCGGCCTTCGCGCACTCTCTCGCGGCGCTGGTGCCAGCCCTGGTGTTGCTGGGTCTGGCCACCGGAGGCCTCGACGTCATCGCGAACACCGCCGTGGCGGCCTGGGAACGGGTCGAGGGCGACCGGCTGATGAGCGTCGCGCACGGTGCCTTCTCGGTGGGGGTGCTCGTCGGGAGCGCGAGCGCCGGCCTCGCGCGTCAGACCGGCGCGGGACCGCTGCCCATCCTCGGCACCGTCACCGTGCTGGTGCTGGTCGTGGTGGCCGGACAGCCGGCGTACCGACAGGCTGACCAGCACGAGGTGGCGGGCACGCGCGCGGGACTGTCGGCGGTGCTGCTGGCGATCGGGCTGCTGAGCGCGGGCGCCTTCCTGTGCGAGGACGCGATCGGGTCCTGGAGCGCCCTGCACCTGGAGCGCGGGCTCGGCGCCTCGCCGGCCGTCAGCGGCCTGGGGCCGGGGCTGTTCGCCGGGGCGATGGCGATCGGGAGGCTCGCGGGCGGGTTCGTGCACGTGCGGCCCGATGTGCTGTTCGGCAGCGCCGCGACCGCGTTGGGCGCCGGTGCGCTGATCGTCGCGCTGGCCCCCTCTGCGGGGGTGGCGCTGGCCGGGCTTGTCCTTGCCGGGGCCGGGACGTCCGTGCTCGCCCCGGTGCTCTACTCCGCCGTCGGTGCCCGCGCCGCCCCTGGACGGCAGGGGGCCGACCTCGCCCGCGTCAGTGCCCTCGGGTACGTCGGCTTCGTCGCCGGACCGCCTCTTGTCGGGGCCGTCTCCGCGGCGGTGTCGCTGCCGGTCGCCCTGGGTTCCCTGTCAGGCATCGCGTTGGCGCTGGCCGTGGGTGGGCCGTTGCTGCTCAGGCCCTCTGGAAGGATGAGGGCATGACCGCCGTACGCCCCACCGAGCTCGACCCCAGCATCGCCGCCCAGCTCAAGCGCGACAGGGACGGCCTCGTTGTCGCCGTCTGCCAGCAGCACGACACCGGCGAGGTCCTCATGGTCGGCTGGATGGATGACCAGGCCCTGCATCTGACCCTCACCACCGGCCGCTGCACCTACTGGTCCCGGTCGCGGCAGGAGTACTGGGTCAAGGGCGAGACGTCAGGGTCCCAGCAGTGGGTCACGTCGGTCTGTCTCGACTGCGACGGCGACACCCTGCTGGTACGCGTCGACCAGGTTGGCGGCGCCTGCCACACCGGGGACCGGACCTGCTTCGACCGCATCTGCCTGCCGGCCGTGGTGGGCCGGAAGCCATGAGGCTCGGCGTCACCAGTCCTTCCGCCGAGCAGTTCGCAGCTCTCGACCAGCCGCTCGTGCCGGTCGTGCGTCGGCTGCTGGCCGACGGCGAGACGGCAGTCGGGGTCTACCGCAAGCTGGCGTGCAACCGGCAGGGAACCTTCTTGCTCGAGTCGGCCGAGCAGGGCAAGCAGTGGTCGCGCTGGTCGTTCGTCGGCGTCCACTGCGCAGGGGTCCTGACCGAGCGGGACGGAGTCGCCCTCTGGCTCGGCGAAGGCCTGCCGACCACCTCGACGGACCCCCTTGAAGCGCTCCGCGAAGCGGACGCGCTCCTGCGCACCCCCCATGTCCCCGGGCTGCCGCCCTTCACCGGGGGCCTCGTCGGCTACCTGTCCTACGACGTGGTCCGGCGGCTTGAGAAGCTGCCCTCGCTCGCCCCCGACGAGCTCGGGATGCCCGAGCTGACCATGCTGCTCGCCACGGACCTCGCCGTCCTCGACCACTCCGACGGCACGATCTGGCTGGTCGCCAACGTCGTCCGTGGCGGTTCCTACGACGACGCCATCGCCCGCCTGGACGTGATGGCCGCCGACCTCGGCAAGCCTGGTGAACCCTCCGTCGCGGTCCTCGACCTGGAGACGGCACCGACGGTGAGGCGGCGTACCAGCCCGGCCGACTACATGGCGGGCGTCGAGACCGTGAAGGAGCACATCAGGGCCGGCGACGCGTTCCAGGTCGTGCTGTCCCAACGGTTCGAGATCGAGACGGACGTGGACGCGCTCGATGTCTACCGGGTGCTGCGCACGACCAACCCCTCGCCTTACATGTACCTGCTGCGCTTCGCCGGCCGCGAGTCGCCGTATGACGTGGTCGGCTCCTCTCCCGAGGCTCTCGTCACCGTCGTCGACGGCGAGGCGGTGCTGCACCCGATCGCCGGCACCAAGCCTCGCGGGGCCACCCCCGAGGAGGACACGGCGCTTGCTCTGGAGCTGCT
>JAYTHM010000685.1:0-2323 GCA_043732645.1 Frankiales bacterium | reverse complement strand
GCCGGACGGCCCGTCGCAGGAGCGTCGGATCACCCGTTTGGCCGACAAAAGTTGGCGCCTGCTCCTACCGATGTCTGTAGTCATGTACTCACTCTCAGTGACGGCTCGCCTGGTTGCTCTCGCCTTGTCCACCACGGCCGTCCTCCTGCCGACGACAGCGGCTCTTGCCGTGACGGCGGTCGGGCCGCAGGGGTCCACGTCCAGCACTCGGGTCTGTGGCACCGCTACCGGTGTTGACCTCACCCATGCTGTGCACGTCCCATCAGCCGTTGCGCTGACGCCGCGCACCCAGGTCGAAGGGTTCATAGTGGTGGACAACGTCCTGTACGTGAAGGACGGCGGATCTGGCCGTCTGAATAGCTACGACATGTCGGGCACGGCCCTGGCCACCTATTCGGTCCCTCGTGGGCCCTTCACAGTGGACCCCTATGGCGCCTCGTACGTCGTCGAGGCGCCATACAAGCTCGTGAAGCGCAGTGGGGTCGGGACAATCGTCTGGACCGTCACCCTGCCGGCGCCGATCCAGGCGCTGGCTGGTGTGCCGGGCGCACCCTGGCGCCTCGTCGCCAAGATGTCCGACCGGACACAGCTCGTCGACCCCGCGAGCGGCGCGCTGGGTGGGCCCGCCGCCCTGCAGGGTGCCCGGTTCGCTGCAGACACCGGCGACGGTGTCCTGTCGGTCGACGACCACTACGTCCGCGTCTACGGGTCGTCACTGCAGGAGCGACAGCGCATCGGGTCGGCTGCGGCCGCCAACGCACCCCTTCCTGATGGCGACGCACTGCACTTCCACCTGCCAGGCGGCGCCGCCCGGCTGGCCGATGGGCGGATGCTCGTGACCGACAGCAGCCGTGGCATCTGGCTGCTCGACCGCCTTGGTGTTCCTATCGGCCTGGCCTCTGAGTCGGCCCTGGGGAGCGTTCCGCAGGGCGCCTCCCTGGCGATCGTTGGGGACTCGGTCCTGTTCACCTCCGGCGCGCCGTACTCGTGGAACCAGACGGTTGCCAAGATGCCTTTGGCCGACCTGCTGACGCTGGCCGGTGGCCAGCCCAGCTCAGCAGGGCCCCGGCTGGGCTTCGGAGCTGGCCTATCCACGGGCGTGGCCGGCAACTACTTCCCGGCCGGGTCCACCCCCACGATCGGTTTGGCCTTCGACGACGAGTGGGACGACATTCCGGGGCTGACCTTGCGCTACTCGGTGCGCGACGCTCAACAGGTCGCAGACGGGGACATCTCGACGGCGACCGATGTGGCCTTGACGGCCACCACCATGCACGGCGGCGCGCAGCTGACGCTCCCCGCTGCTCGACCGGGCGCGTACGAGATCGACGCACACCTGTTCAAGGACGGGCAGGAGGAGTCTGCAACATGCGTCCACTACACCGTTGGTGCCCCCGGAATGAACCTGGACCTCGCCGGGCTGCCCGGCAGCGCGGACGCTGGAGGCCCCGACGGCCCGAGGGGGGTCGCCCTTGCTGACCTGTTCGGCTCGGGCGGCCATCGGATGGGCCTCGACTGGCGCAAGCTACTCGACGCAAATGGCAGGACGACGTTCGTGAACTACGACGCCGAGGTGCAGGCAGCCGCCGCGCTGGCGCAGAGCAAGCACGTCGACCTGAGCCTGCAGCTCGGCCAAGGAGGACCAGAGCGTGCCTTCGTCGACAACGGCACGTGGGGGGCCCGCGTGCAGGAGGTCGTGGCCCACTTCGCCCCCTACGTGCACTACTGGGAAGCGTGGAACGAGCCGAACATCACGGGCTTCTCGGCCACCGATTACACAAACAAAGTTCTCAAGCCCGTCTCGCTCGCGGTGCATGCCGCCGACCCCGACGGCAAGGTCATCGGCGGCTCGGTCGTCGGGCTCGGCTACTACGAGTACTGGCAGTCGATGGTTGATGCGGGAGCGCTCTCCTACATGGATATCGCCGCGATCCACCCCTACACCGGGCACAACCGTTCCTTCGAGGAGGAGGGCTTCAGTGACAAACTGCAGCAGATCAAGGCCATCCTGGCCAAGGGCGGCAAACCCGACATGCCTGTGTGGATGACCGAGTTCGCGTTCTGGTCCAACGGACCCAGCAACTGGTTCTCGCAGGCGGACAAGAGCGTTCGGGCCAAAATTTTAGCCCAGTCCTTGGGGGTCGACCACTGGGATTACTTCATGAGCCAGGGGACCTGGGGCAACGACGGCGTCACTTTCTCACTCATCGAGGGCAATCACGTCGTCAAGCCAGCTGCTGTGGCCATGATGCAGTCACGCTCCGAGCTGTCAGGACGTCACTTCAGCGGTTGGGTCGCGACAGGCGTCCCGCACGCCTACGTC
>JAYTHM010000684.1:0-2328 GCA_043732645.1 Frankiales bacterium | reverse complement strand
GCGCGCCCGCTGTGGGATGCTCCAGGTGGGCCAGCGCGGCGGATCGTTGCTTCACGCCCATGCCGCCACGAAGCACTACCGGTGGGCGTCCTCGGTGGGTGAGTTCCGCGGTGAGCCGTTCCAGATGGCTGGTCCACTGAGTGAGCACGAGGCAGTGGCGCCCGCGCTCTGCGGCGTCGAGGACGTCCTGGACGACTTGCCGAAGCCGGTCGTCATCAGCGACGAGGTCGCGGTAGATCGCTGCCATGCCGCCTGGTGACTGCGGGGTCGCGTCTCCGGTGTAGGTGTAGCTGGTGGGATGGACCTGCAGAACCGGGTCCGGGACGGGGGCGTCGACGGAGGTGAGGGTGTCCCGCGTGGCCCTGGCGACGGTGTGCCGGATCGGCCCGATCTGGAGGGCGATCAGCTCGTCGAGCTGGTCGCGCCGGTAGGGCGTCGCGGTCAGTCCAAGCCAGCGACGGGCAGGGATCTTGGAGACCGCGTGTGTGAAGGCGGCTGCGGGCACGTGGTGGCACTCGTCAACAACGATGAGGCCGTAGTCCTTGGTCCACGAGGCGACGTCTTCGTCGCGGGCCAGGGTCTGGAGGGTTGCGACGTCGAGCACGCCGGTGGTCTTGGTTCTGCCGCCGCCGCGTTGTCCGACCTTGACGCCGAGGAGCTCATGCAGGCGCGTCCGCCACTGGTCGGCCAGTGCCTTGCGGTCGACGAGGACCAGGGTCGAGACGCCCAAGGATGCGATGACCGCACTCGCCATCACGGTCTTGCCCGCGCCGGGTGGAGCGACCAGCAGCCCGAGGTCGTGACCGAGCAGGGCCTTGTGCGCTGCCTGTTGCTCCGGAGTCAGGGTTGCCGAGCAGTGGAACTCCTGCGCGCTTCCGTCGCTGCGCAGATCCGCCGTCACAGCCAAGCTGCTCCCCGCGCGTTGGAGCAGGGCTGCGAGCCGGTCGTGCATGCCTCGGGGCAGCATGAGATCACCCTCCACCGTCTCGTCGTACAGGCGCAGGAAGCGGGGCGTGTCCCAGGTCGACTGCCGACGCCGTTCTCGGTCGTAGAAGGCAGGGTTGGGCATCGAGGCGGCATGACGCAGCGTCGCGAGCAAAGCCGGCGGCAGGGAAGCCGCCTTGACCCGCAGCGTGCCGCCGAGCTCCACGTCGACCGACCTGGGCACAGGTACGTCGATCTTCGTCGCGCTGGACGTCACGACCTTGTCCACCCCGGTACCGGTGCGCAGCGTCCCCAGCCGAGCGGCCACACGCGTCAGCTCCGCGGGTGTGACCCGCGGGAGGGAAGAGAGGTAGCTCCAGGGATCGTCGTGCGGTTCGAGGGTCGCCAGATCCAGGAACACCGTCGTGCCCGTCCTACGTCTGAGCAGTTGCAGAGGGGCCGCGATCTGGTTGCCGATCCCGCCTGCCGGGAGCAGATCCTGCGAAGGGAAGAGCCGGTCGTAGCTCGCCAGGTTCAACCGTCCGGCCATGGTCATGGCTTCGCGCAGGAAGCCCGTGCCCAGCTGCCTGGCCTGGGCCGCGGGCACCGCCGAAGTGAAGAAGACCCACACGTGCGCGCCTGCTCCCGAGCGTGACACCTCCAACGCCGCGGTCACACCGTAGGCACGAGCCGCCTTCAAGTACGCCAGAGCATCGATCAGGGCAGTGGCGCCGTCGAAGTCAGCGGCCAGCCAGTGGCACCGGTCATTGTCGAGCAGCGGATACAGGCCGATCTCCAGGTCTCCGGACAGGTGCCGGGTCACCACCTCCTCCGTCAGCGGCAGGTAGTTGCGGTCGGCTGGACGAACTCCCTTGCGGAACCCGCCATACACGGCAGGCATCCAGCCCCCCTGTCCGGAGCGGTCGCTGTCCCACCGGACGGCGTACACGTCACTGCGAGCCCGGAACAGGTTCGCGTAGAAAGCGACCTTGTCCCTCGCGGAGGACGCCGCCGTGACCGTCCCCGGCGCGGCGTCGAACATCACGGTCGGCGCCGCCCCGGGGCGCTTGCTCTCCTGCTCCGAGATCTTCAGCATCCCGCGCAGGTGCGCGTTATCGGCCTCGAGCTCCGCGATCCGAGAGCGCATCGCGTCCAGGTCGCTTGTGAGGCTCAGCTGCTCCCCGCCACCAGACGAACGAGGCTCATGCCGGTCGACAGGACTCTCCGCTCCGGTAAGCGCTGCACGAAGACGCAAGCACGATCCGCTTCACCTTGCCGACGATAACGGCGCCTGCCGACTCAGGACGACCAGCGGCTCCCCGCGTGTCTCCACCGCATTGCGCCCAAGTCCGAAAGACCTAAGCGTTCCATGCAACAACTTGCACGTTGTAGTCGCTTGGAGTT
>JAYTHM010000683.1:0-2329 GCA_043732645.1 Frankiales bacterium | reverse complement strand
AGACCGACGGCCGCATCACGCACTTCGTGGCCGGGATGGGCACCGGTGGCACGATCGGCGGCACCGGGCGCTACCTCAAGGAGGTCTCCGGAGGTGTGGTGAAGGTCATCGGCGCCGACCCGGTCGGCTCGGTCTACTCCGGAGGCTCCGGTCGGCCCTACCTGGTCGAGGGGGTCGGTGAGGACTTCTGGCCGGCCACCTATGACCCGACCATCCCCGACGAGGTCCTGGCCGTCTCCGACCGCGACTCCTTCGCCATGACCCGGCGGCTCGCGCGTGAGGAGGGACTGCTCGTCGGCGGGTCCTGCGGGATGGCGGTCGTCGCCGCGCTCGAGGTCGCCCGCGCCGCGGGGCCGGACGACGTGGTCGTGGTGCTGCTCCCGGACTCCGGCAAGGGCTACCTGTCGAAGATCTTCAACGACGACTGGATGGCTGACTACGGCTTCCTGTCCGTCGATGACGGCGGTCAGACCGTCGGCGACGTCATGCACCGCAAAGCCGGTACGCCGGGCTCGGTGCCCGAGTTCGTGCATACCCATCCGAACGAGACCGTCCGCGAGGCCATCGACATCCTGCGCGAGTACGGCGTCTCCCAGATGCCCGTCGTCCGGGCCGAGCCGCCCGTCATGACGGCCGAGATCGTCGGTGCCGTGCACGACCGCGATCTGCTGGACGCGCTGTTCAACGGCCGGGCCGAGCTCGCCGACCCGCTGTCGCAACACATGGGGCCGCCGCTGCCGATGGTCGGCGCGGGCGAGCCCGTCCAGGCCGCGATGGTCGCGCTCGAGAAGGCCGACGCGGCGGTCGTCATCGCCGACGGGCGACCCATTGGTGTCGTCACCCGCCAGGACGTGCTCGCTTTCCTGTCCCACGCCTGAGCCGCCTGCAGCCACCCCGTTCCGGGGCTCGGACGTAGCCTGGTCGCCATGAGCGACTGGACCCCCGACCGGCACGGCTTCGAGACCCTGGCGATCCACGCCGGCCAGGACCCCGATCCCACGACGGGGGCGGTCGTGGTCCCGATCTACCAGACCAGCACCTACGTGCAGGAAGAGGTCGGGCAGCACAAGGGCTACGAGTACAGCCGCTCGGGCAACCCGACGCGGACCGCGCTCGAGACCTGCCTGGCTGCCCTGGAGGGCGGTGCGACCGGGCTCGCCTTCGCCAGCGGCCTAGCCGCCGAGGACACCTTGCTGCGGACCGTGCTCAAACCCGGCGACCACGTGCTCGTGCCGGACGACGCCTACGGCGGGACGTACCGGCTGTTCGCGAAGGTGGCCAGCAAATGGGGCGTCGAGCACACTCCGGTGGCGCTGGGCGACCTGTCCGCCGTACAGGCTGCGATGCGGCCTCAGACCAAGTTGATCTGGTGTGAAACGCCGACCAACCCGCTGCTGGGGATCGCCGACATCGCGGGGCTCGCGACGGTCGCGCAGGGCGCCGGCGCGCTGTTGGTCGTGGACAACACGTTCGCCTCGCCGTACCTGCAGCAGCCGCTCGCCCTCGGCGCAGACGTGGTCGTGCACAGCACGACGAAGTACCTTGGCGGGCACAGCGACGTCGTCGGCGGCGGGCTGGTCGCGAAGGACGCCGCCCTCGGCGAGGAACTGCGCTACCACCAGAACGCCATGGGCTCGGTGCCGGGGGCGTTCGACTCCTGGCTGGTGTTGCGCGGCGTCAAGACCCTCGGTGTGCGGATGGACCGGCACTGTGAGAACGCCGGCCGCGTCGTGGAGCTGCTGAGCCGCAGCAGTGCCGTCAGCCAGGTGCTCTACCCGGGGCTGCCCGAGCACGTCGGGCACGATATCGCCAGCAAGCAGATGAAGGCGTACGGCGGGATGGTCTCGTTCCGGCTGGCAGGTGGGGAGGCGAAGGCGCTGGAGGTCTGCCGACGCACCGAGGTCTTCACGCTCGGCGAGTCCCTGGGCGGCGTCGAGTCCCTGATCGAGCACCCGGGCCGGATGACCCACGCGAGCGTTGCCGGGTCGCAGCTCGAAGTGCCGGCGGACCTGGTCCGGCTGAGCGTCGGGATCGAGAGCGCCAACGACCTGCTCGCCGACCTCGAACGCGCTCTCGCTTGATCTATCCCGTCCTGATACCCACCCCCCTAGCAGCCCCCCCAACGCATCTACAAGAGCATTATGAATCGAGATTGCTCTCGGAGATGCGTTGGTCGACGCCTGTCTGCCCGCGCTGACACGACGCTCCAGCAGAGCATTCTTCAGCCGAAGATGTACTCCGAGATGCGTTGGGGGGACAGCCCCTAGCAGTGCGCTCCGGCGCCGGTCGTCACGCCCCCGACGCTGCGCCACATCACGACGTGCGGGCC
>JAYTHM010000682.1:0-2332 GCA_043732645.1 Frankiales bacterium | reverse complement strand
GCTTTGCCATCGCGGCGTTCAACGCCACAGCCATCTGCCCGACCTCGTCCTTGCTGTCCACATCCAGGTGCTGGTTCAGCCGGCCTCCCGCCAAACCCTCCAGCACGTCTACCGCCTGCGAAAGGGGACCCGTTATTGACCGGCTGACCAGCCACCCGAAGAAGGTGAACACCAAGGCAACACCAAGGCCCGTGCCTGCCAGAAGGCGTGTCGCCAAGGCGCGCTGGTTCGTCGTCCCTGCTGCTACAGCCGTTGCGTACTCGGTGATGCTGGCACCGACGCCCGGCAGCTGCACTTCCAACAGATGGAAGGCGGTCTGGAACCTCGCATAGGCGGCGCGAGCCGCAGTGGGGTTATCGCCTGCCTGGGTGCTGATCTGCTGGGCTGACGAGATGTAGGCATCCACAGCGGGCGTGACGTTGGTGACGGCTGCGTTGACGTTGCCGGCTAGGTCCGCCTTTTTCACCGCGGCCAGGGAGTCCTTCAGCGTGCTGGAGTGGTTGGCCAGCTCCTTCAGCGTCGTCTGGTACTCCGCCCCGCTGAAGAGTATCGATCGGAGCACGTCGGCGCGTACGGCGTCATGCATCATGTCTGCTTGCAGAGCCGTACGGCCCGCCCTGTCGGCCTGGAGAAGGCTGTCATTGTCCTGCCCTGCCGCCCGCAACGCGCTGACGCCGATAAGGGAGACCACGGCCAACGAGAGAACTGCGAGGGCGACGGTGGCAGTGAGCTTCAGGCCGAGCCTCAGGTCGCGGAACATGGAATACGGTGTTCGGCGGGTGCGGTCCTTCGGCACGGTATGCGTCCCTTCATGGAGCCCCGCGAAATAGCGGCGGCCGGTGATCTGCCTTTGCCCCCTCCATCGGCTCAACAGCCCCTGATCTGAGGAATCCTCGATCCCTGTTGGTGCAGCCGATCACCCACCGGCTGTCAGGCGTTTGCCCCGACCTCTACCGCCAGCTCGGTATCGAGGACGAGCATCAGGCGCCCGTCCAGCTTGCAAACCCGGGAGACCAGCGCGCGGATGTGGGATGGGACGGTTTCCGGCAGGGCCTCGAAGGAGTCCTCGGTCGGTTCCAGCACGTCGCCGATCTCGTCAACGAGCAGGCTCACAACCCCACCCGCCTCGGTGCGGACGACCACGTTGACGGCCGGCGCGCCAGGCGCACGGGTGCTAAGCCCTAGCCTTGACCTCAGCTCCAGCGTGGTGATGATCTGGCCGCGGAGGTTGATCAGCCCACTCACGTCGGGCGGAGCCAGGGGGACCGTGGTCAGCGCCTGTTGTTTCAGCACCTCTTGCACGGACTCGACCGGCACTCCGAAGAGGTGGTGGTCGAGAAGGAATGTGCAGTACTGGCGTGACATGGCTCTCCTCAGCTCACGGCCATCGGAGCAAGCAGCTCCGGATCGACGGCAGACACGGCGCGCCCAACGTCCACCAGCTCGGTGACGTTCTCCCCGACAACTGCTGACCCGTGATGGCCGCCGGTATCCAGGTGGGTGCGAACGGCGAGCTCCTCGTCAACGATGTCGTGGATCTCGGCGACCACGAAGCCCACCAGCCGACCCCGGTGCTGGCAGACGACCACCTGGACCGGATCGGCGTCGACCCCGTCGCATAGGGAATGGAGTGCGCGATCGAGTCGCACCAGCGGGAGGATCTCGCCGCGGTACTGCACCACCTCGTGGCCGCCGACCCGCTCGATGCGGGCCATCGGGAACTGCTCGAGGCGGTCCACAGCGCTCAGGGGCAGGGCAACCCTGCGTCCATTGGAGAGGCCCAGGACGAGCAGAGCCGATCGCGCGAGGTCGGCAGTTGCCCTGGAGGTGGCCTTCGTGGAGACAGAGGTCTCGCTGATCATCCCGGCTGCCCTGGCCATTGCGTTGGCGTCGAGGATGAGCGCGACCGTGCCGTCGCCCATGATGGTGGCTCCGGCATACAGGGGAATGCCGCGCAGCTGCTTGCCGAGCGGCTTCACCACGATCTCCTCAGTGTCCTTGATGTCGTCGACCACGAGGCCGAACTGTCGTCCGTCGGCCTGCAGCACGACGATGAACGTCGTCTCCTGATCGGCTGGCGCGAGGCCCAGCTGCTCGCGCAGGTCCACCAGGGGTAGCAAGGCGCCACGCAGCCGGCATACAGGCGTGCCCTGGATCGTCTCGATCCGGCTCAGCGCCTGCTCCCGCTCGAGGCGGACCAGCTCAAGCAGGTTGACCTGCGGTATGGCGTAGTGGTTGCCGGCCGCGCTGATCACCAGCGCCGGGATGATGGCCAGCGTCAGCGGTATCTTGATCCGCACGGTCGTGCCCTGACCGATCGTGCTCACGACGT
>JAYTHM010000681.1:0-2332 GCA_043732645.1 Frankiales bacterium | reverse complement strand
CGTAGGCCGGCGACCCGGCGGCGGACGGACGCGGTCACCCCGGCCGGCACCTCATGGCCCTGCGCGGACTCGACGAGCTCGCGCACGAAGAACGCGTTGCCGTCGCTGCGCACGATGACATCCCGTAGCACCTGCTCGGCCAGCGGCCGCCCGAGCAGGGAGTCGGCCAACTCCGCGACGCCGTCCGCGCTCAGCGGCGGCACCACCAGGCGCCGGGTGTCCGAGGACACCGAGGCGACCGCCTCCGTGGCCCCCGGGCAGTTCTGGAGCTCGTGCTCCCGCAGGGTAGCGACGACCAGCACGCGCAGCCCGGACAGGCGCGAGGACAGGTGGGCGAGCAGCCGGAGCGAGTCGGCATCCGCGGAGTGCAGGTCCTCAAGTACGACCAGCACCGGACCCGGAGCCCCCCGCAGGCCCTGCAGCACGCTACGGCTGTCCACCCGCTCGTCGCCAGCGCCCAGCTGGCCCAGCTCCTCGAGGACCTCCTGCCAGACCACCAGGGGTGGGGATCCGGCGCCCTCCCACGCGTGCCCACGCGCGACCTGCACGCCCCGGGCGAGAGCTGCTGTCGCGAGCTCCTCGGCCAGGGTCGTCTTGCCGATACCGCCCTCGCCGGTCAGCAGCACCACGCTGCCGCGGCCGGAGACAGCGTCGTCGAGGGCAGCCGCAAGCACGGCACGCTCGCGTGTCCGCTCCACCACGCGCCCCCGGCCTTCGACCACGCGTGCATCCCACCACGGTTCCCAGCTGGGGGACCACTGCGTGACCGACCGCACGTCGTGCGGTCCGACCGCACGCCCTGGGGGCGTGACCATACCGACCCGTCTTGCGGTCGGGACGCTGCTGCCCGCCTTCGACGGGATGGACCTGGCGACCCGCCGTGCCGCTGTCGCCGACCTCGAGGCCGGCGGCGTGGACCATCTCGCCGTCGGCGACCACATCAGCTTCCGCGACGGGCTCGGGTTCGACGGCCTTCTGCAGGCCGGGCATCTGCTGGCGCTCAGCGACGTGCTGCCGGTCCACGTGGGGGTTTACCTGCTCGCGCTGCGGCACCCTGTCCCGGTGGCCCGCCAGCTGGCCGACCTGACCACGCTGGCGCCCGGACGGCTGGTGCTCGGCGTGGGGGTCGGCGGCGAGGACCGGCACGAGTACGAGGTGTGTGGCATCGATCCGGCCACGCGCGGCGCCCGCACCGACGAGGCGCTCGCGCTGCTGCGCAGGCTCATGACGGGCGATCCGGTCACCTCCACGGGCCGCTTCTTCCCGGTGCAGGGCGCCCAGGTCCGTCCGGCGGTGCCCGACCTGCCCCTGGTCATCGGTGGTCGCTCGTCGCAGGCGCTACGTCGGACCGCCGCCTACGGCGATGGCTGGCTCGGCATCTGGGTCTCACCCAACCGGTACGCCGCCGCCGTCGCGTTCGTGGCAGAGCTGGCCGTGGCCGCAGGCCGGGACATGCCGACCTGGCGGCACGGCCTGCAGGTCTGGTGCGGTTTCGGTGCCACCCACGAGGCAGCTGTCGCACCGCTCGCGGCCGCGATGCAGGACATGTACAAGACACCGTTCTCCGCCTTCAAAAAGACCTGCCCGGCAGGTACTCCCGAAGACGTCGCGGCCTTCCTCGCCCCCTACTTCGAGGCAGGCGCGACGAGCGTCAACCTCATCCCGCGCAGCGCGGACCTCGCGACCTCGATCGCTGGCGTGCTTGAGGTGCGCCGACTGCTTGATCTACAACACGCACCCTCGCCCGCGGCACCCGCTGCGGACGTCACACCAGGGCCTTCTGGGCCCGGACAGGAAAAGCCTTGACCGTCGACTACGCCGCCATCACCACTAAGCAGCAGAAGGTCTGGAGCCTCGGCGACTACGGCCGGGTCGGGAGCCTGCTCAGCTGGATCGGCGAGGTGCTCGTGCACGACCTCGACATCCACTCCGGCGAGCGGGTCCTCGACGTCGCCGCCGGAAACGGCAACGCCGCCCTACCCGCCGCCCGTCGCTTCGCCGACGTCCTCGCCACCGACTATGTGCCGGAGCTGCTGGACCAGGCCGGCGCCCGCGCCCGGGCTGAGGGGGTGGTGCTGCGGACCGAGGTGGCCGACGCCCAGGCGTTGCCCTACCCGGATGCGTCGTACGACGTCGTGATGTCGACCATCGGGGCCATGTTCGCGCCCGACCAGGAGGCGGTGGCGCGCGAGCTGCTGCGCGTGTGCCGCCCGGGCGGGCGGATCGGCATGGCGAACTGGACGCCGGACAGCATGATCGGTGACATGTTCCGGGCGGTGGGCAAGCGGGTCCCACCCCCGCAGGGCGTGCAGCCGGCAGCCGCCTGGGGATC
>JAYTHM010000680.1:0-7969 GCA_043732645.1 Frankiales bacterium | reverse complement strand
GTCGTCCTGCGTGTGCTCGCCACGGGCGTCGGCGTCGAGCATCTGGTTGAGCTCAGAGAGCATGTCCTTGACCCGCTGCATGTCCTCGGGGCTGGCGTTCTCCAGGGCGTCCTTCATCCCCTTGAACTGGCTGTCGAGGACCTCGCGGCGCAGCAGGTCCTCTATCTGCTCATACGCCGCCCGCGCCTGTGGACTGCGCCACTCATAGGGCTTGAGCTGCTGGACCGCCCGGGCCGTCTCGGTAGGCAGCGTGTCGAGCTCCATCTCGGCCATCCGTGCGGCGTCCGAGGGGTCGGGGAACAGCGCCGCCCGCTCGAGCTCGATGGCCTCGGCGAGCAGCTCCTTGACCTGCTGCAGGGTCCCGTCGAGCTGGCCCTTATTGCGTGCCTCCCGCTGCTGCTTGGCGACCTTACGGCGCAGGTCGTCGAGGCCGCGCAGACCATCGGTCCCACGACGCATCAGCTCGCGCAGCGCCTGGCGCGGGGACTGTCCGTTGAGGACCCGTTCGCCGATCTCATCGACGGCCTGAGCCACGTCGAACGGTGGCTCGAGCGGATCACGGCCACCGTCCCACGCGCCGTACCGGAAGGCGGCGGAGCTCATTGCGGGTAGCTCATCTTGTCAGGCCCCATCCTTGCCATGATGATCGGCGAGGTAAGCGTCGTAGGCCAGTCGACGGCGCAGGGCAAGCGCGTCCCGGACCGGCTTCATCAACGGCCGGACGACCAGCAGGTAGATCAAGGCGAGCGCGATGAGCAGCCAGGCGTCGGAGATCTCGAGCCACGCGATCGTGTAGGAGACAACCAGGAACAGCAGCAGCGACACCGTGGCGACGAGCAGCACCCGTCGGCGAAGGGCATAGGTATCGGGTACGCCCAAGGGGAGCGGGTCGCGCGTCATTGACCGTAGACGGTGCGATGACCGACGGAGTCCTTGGCCAGCCGACGGTTGAGGTGCAGGCCCTCCAGGGCGAACTCGAGCGCCGAAGCGGCCAGCCCCGGCGACTCCTGCTCGATGCCGAGCCGCTCGAGCAGCTGAGCCAGACCCGGCACGGTGCCGAGGTCGGCGAGCAGCTGCGCGGCCGGCACGAGGTCACCGGTCTCGAGGATCCCGCCGTCGTCGAAGCGACTCTGCACCCCGGACAGGTCCAGCCCGGCGAGCTGCGCCCGGAACGTGTCGGCGGTCGCCTTGCGCAGCAGGTGCGCGAGGACCTCCAGCTCGCGCCCCTCCTCGGCCGCCTCGAACTCCACCTTCCCCCGGGAAGCGGGTACGACCGAAGGCAGGTCACAGACCCGGGCAACCGCCTCGGCTTCGCCGTTGACAGCGGCCCGCCGGACGGCGGAGGCCGCGATCGTCTCGGCCGCCGCGACCGCGAACCGGGCGCTGACGCCGGAGCGCTGGTCGACCTGCGGAGCCTCACGGACCAGGCGGGTCCAGCGGGCGACGACCTCGAGCAGGTGGGCGGGGACGGTGACCGGCGTGCCGGGCCAGGTCAGCTGCGCCTCCTGCCGTATCAGGTCGAGCTCGTGCACCAGGTCGATCGGGTAGTGGGTGCGGACTTCAGCGCCGAAGCGGTCCTTGAGCGGGGTGATGATGCGGCCGCGGTTGGTGTAGTCCTCCGGGTTGGCGGACGCAATCAGCAGCAGGTCCAGGGGGAGCCGCAGGGTGTAGCCGCGGACCTGGATGTCGCGCTCCTCCAGCACGTTGAGCAGCGCTACCTGGATCCGCTCGGCCAGGTCGGGGAGCTCGTTGACGCTGAAGATCCCGCGGTTGGTCCGAGGGACCAGGCCGTAGTGGACCGTCTCGGGGTCACCGAGCGTGCGCCCCTCCGCCACCTTGATCGGGTCGACGTCACCGATCAGGTCGCCGACGGAGGTGTCGGGAGTGGCGAGCTTCTCGCCGTACCGGGTGGAGCGGTGCTTCCAGGTCACCGGCGTGCTGTCGCCCGAGGCGGCCACCAGGTCCTGGCAGCGGTTGCACACCGGCGCGTAGGGGTGGTCGTTGATCTCGCAGCCCGCGACGACCGGCGTCCACTCGTCCAGCAGGCCGACCATGGTGCGGATCAGGCGGGTCTTGCCCTGGCCGCGCTCGCCGAGCAGGACAAGGTCGTGCCCGGCCAGCAGCGCCCGCTCGACCTCGGGCAGCACGGTCTCGTCGTAGCCGAGGATGCCGGGGAAGGTCGGCTCACCGGCCGCGAGGCGCAGCAGCAGGTTGTCGCGAACCTCCGCCTTGACGGTGCGCTGCTGATGGCCGCTGTCGCGCAGTTGGGCCAGGGTCGTGAGGTCGGGTGCGTCCACCACACAGACGCTACGTCGGGACCGCCGATCTTGCACCAGGCCGGTTCGGGGTGGGCATAGGTTGGTCGCGTGGGCCGCTTCGGGGATGGCGTGGGCGTGTCGGCAGACCTGGTTCAGGCAGCCGAGCAGGCGGTCGCGACTGCCCTCGCGCCGCTGGCCGGCCGCACGCCGGACCTGGCCGTCGTGTTCGTCTGCGGCGGCACCCCCGAACAGGCCGCCGACGCGGGGGAGCGGGCCTGTGAGCTGACCGGGGCAGCCGCCACGCTGGGGTGCAGCGCCGGTGGGGTCATCGGTGGCGGGCAAGGCATCGAAGGGCTCTCGGCGGTCAGTGCCTGGGTCGGCGTGCTGCCCGGTGCGGTGCTGCGCACCTTTCACCTCGAGGTCATGCCCTCCGACGACGGTGCGGCGGTCATCGGACTGCCAGAGCGAGGCACCGGCGCGGACGAGGTCGCCTTGCTGCTCGCGGACGCCATCAGCTTCCCGCTCGACGGCTTCGTGTCCCGGGCCGCCTCCGCGCTGGCCGGGCTCGCCTTCGTCGGCGGGATCGCCCACGCACCCGCGGGTTCTGGCTCGGCCCGGCTGTGGGTCGACGGCCGGGTCGTCGACCGGGGCGCCGTCGGCGTGCTGCTGGAGGGCGCGTCCGCGCGCCCCCTGGTCTCCCAGGGTTGCCGTCCGGTCGGTCCTGCGATGACGGTCACCGCGGCCTCGGGAAACCTGCTGTCCCAGCTCGCCGGAGCTCCCGCTCTGGACAAGCTGCGGGAGGTCGTCGCCGGGCTGCCGCCTCCCGACCAGGCCCTTGCGAGCCGTGGACTGCACCTGGGCATCGCTGCCGACGAGTACGCCGAGGACCACGAGTTCCTCATCCGGTCCCTGCTGGGTTCGGAAGGAACCTCCCTGGTCGTCGGTGACCTCGTCTCGGTCGGACAGACCGTCCGTCTGCAGGTCCGCGACGCGGATGCGGCCGACGCCGACCTGCGCGCCGCCCTCGCCCGCTGCCCAGGTCAACCGGGCTCCGGTGCGTTGCTGTTCTCCGGCAACGGCAGGGGTGCTCACCTGTTCGGTCCCTCGTACGGCGGCGCCGCGCACGACGGTGACCTTGTCCGTCGGGGCCTGGCGGCCGACGCCGTCGCCGGCTTCTTCGCGGACGGCGAGATCGGTCCGGTGGCGGGACGGTCGCACCTGCACGGCTTCACCGCGTCGGTGCTCATCTTCCCGTGACCGTCCTTGCGGTCGACATCGGTGGGACCAAGCTCGCCGCGGCGCGGTGGGACGGTGGCCTCGGTGCGGTGCGCCGCGTCGCGACCGGACAGGACCCGTGGGGCGCCCTGTGTGCGTTGCTCGACCCGTTGGCTGTCGGGGTGGAGGCCTTGGGCGTCGGGTGCGGTGGACCCATGATGTGGCCTGTTGGTGAGGTGTCGCCGCTCAACATCCCCGCCTGGCGTGGCTTCGCGTTGCGGTCCGCCCTTGCCGACCGCTACGGCGTGCCGGTCCGCCTGCACAACGACGCGGTCTGCGCGGCCGCCGGTGAGCACTGGCAGGGCGGCTGGCACAGCAACGACCTGCTGGGCGTCGTCGTGTCCACCGGTGTCGGTGGCGGGATCGTCAGCGGCGGCCGGCTCCTCGACGGCGCCGCGGGCAACGCCGGGCACCTGGGCCACATCGTCGTTGACCCGTCTGGGCCGGAGTGTGGCTGTGGGGGTCGGGGTTGCGTCGAGGCGATCGCGCGTGGCCCGGCCCTGGTCGCCTGGGCCGCCGAGCGGGGCTGTGCAGCGACGAGCGGCATCGGGCTCGCTGCCCTCGCCGCGACCGGAGATGCCCTGGCGCTGAGGGCGTTCACCCGCGCGGGCCACGCCCTCGGCGTGGGCATCGCCGCAGCGGCGAGCATCGTCGACACCCGGGTCGTCACCGTCGGTGGTGGCCTTTCGCAGGTGCCGTCACTGTGGCCGGCCCTGCGGGCCTCGGTCGCGCAGCACGGCCAGCTGTCGTTCCTGGCCGGCCTGCGCGTCGAGCCCACAGCGCTCGGCCAGACCGCCGGCCTCGTCGGGGCGGTAGCCCTGGTGGTCGAAGGGGACCGCTACTGGTCCGCAGGCTAGGCCGCAGTGAGAGACTCGCCGGCGTGACCGCTCTGGAGATCCCGCTCGTGGGCCTCGCGGACGTGCAGGCCGCACGCGTCCTGCTCGACGGGATCTCCCGGATGACCCCGCTCGAGGGGAGCCGGGCGCTGTCGGAGCGGGTAGGCGGGCCGGTCTGGCTCAAGTGCGAGAACCTCCAGCGCACCGGGTCGTTCAAGATTCGCGGCGCCTACGTGCGGATCTCGCGGCTGACCGAACAGGAGCGCTCCCGGGGGGTCGTCGCGGCGAGCGCTGGAAACCACGCCCAGGGCGTCGCTCTTGCCGCGTCCCTGCTCGGTTGCTCGGCAACGGTCTTCATGCCGCAGGCGGCACCGCTGCCCAAGGTCGCTGCCACCACGGCGTACGGCGCTTCCGTCCGCCTCGAGGGGGCCACCGTGGACGAGGCCCTGCAGGCCGCAGGTCGCTTTGCGGCTCAGACCGGAGCAGTCCTGATCCACCCGTTCGACCACGCCGACGTGATCGCCGGTCAGGGCACCGTCGGGCTTGAGATCCTTGAGCAGTGCCCCGATGTGAAGACCATCGTGGTGTGCACAGGCGGGGGTGGCCTGGTGTCCGGCATCGCCGTCGCAGTGCGTGGCCTGCGGTCGGACGTCGACGTCGTCGCCGCCCAAGCCCGCGGTGCCGCGGCCTTCCCACCCTCGCTGGCAGCCGGGGCCCCGATGGCCCTTGCGAGCATGTCGACCATGGCCGACGGGATCGCCGTCGGGCGGCCTGGTGAGGTCACCTTTCGGCACGTCCGCGACCTCGTCGACCGGGTCGTGACCGTCGACGACGACGCCCTGTCACGGGCCCTGCTGCTCTCGTTGGAGCGGGCCAAGCTCGTCGTTGAGCCGGCCGGCGCCGCGGGCCTGGCCGCCGTCATGGAGGACCCGACGGCCTTCACCCCCCCGGTCGTGGTGGTCCTCTCCGGCGGCAACATCGACCCGCTGCTGCTGTCGAAGGTGATCCGGCACGGGCTGATTGCCGCTGGCCGGTTCCTGTCACTGCGGGTCCGGATCCCCGACCGCCCTGGCGAGCTGGCCCGCCTGCTGGGCGTCCTTGCCGGCTCAGGCGCCAACGTCCTCGACGTGGAGCACCAGCGGACCGGCCGCAACCTTCACCTGGACGAGGTCGAGGTGCTGCTGCAGGTCGAGACGCGCGGCGCTGAGCACTCCGATGCACTGGTCGCCGCGCTGATCGACTCGTCGTACAGCGTCTCCCCGAGCTGAAGCGTTCCCGAGTGAACCTGGGCTGACTCAGGCCCGGTAGGGCGCGATCGTCTTGATGACGACCTTGAGGGCGCGCGGGCCGAAGGTGACCTCATCGCCCGCCTTGTGACCGGCAAGGGCCTGGCCGATCGGCGACTCGGGGGAGTAGACGTCGAGGGCGCCGATCTTCCCACCCTCGTCGGTGGCGTTCTCGCGGTTGGCGTAGAGGAAGCTCTCCACGTCGTCGGCGCCGTAGTCGACCGAGACCAGGCAGCCCTCCTCGACGACGTCGCCCGTGGGGACGTCACCGACGCGCACGTCGCGCAGCAAAGCGGTGAGCTGCTTGATGCGGGCCTCGAGCTTGCCCTGCTCCTCCTTGGCGGCGTGGTAGCCGCCGTTCTCCTTCAGGTCACCCTCGTCGCGGGCCGCCTCGATCTTGTTGATGATGTCGGCGCGCACCGGACCGGTCATGTCCGCGAGGGTCGCCGTGAGGCGGGCGTGGGCCTCGGGAGTCAGCCAGGTCGTCGCGGTGCGGCTATCGGTGGTCACGGTGCGTCATCTCCTCGGCAGGTGCGGATCTGACGATGCTACGGCGCGGGCGTCCCGGAGGCGCCTGCTGCGGAGCAGGAGATCACGTCGACGGTCGCGGCGCGGGCGGACGTGGGGAACTGCTCGGTCACCCGCACGGGGTCCCGGTCGGCCGGTCCGATGGTCACGTCACGCGTGCCGACGGTCGTGCTGCTGCGGTCCCGGGCGAGGACGGCGCACCTAACCGTGTCGTTCAGCGGCTTGTGCACCTCGAAGGTGATCTCGACCGTGGCGTCGTCCACGACCTGATAGCCGATCAGCCCGAAGCCGGTCCGGCCGGTGGAGAAGCGGGAGTAGCCGAACCACGCGAAGGCCAACAGGGCGAGCGCTCCGACGACCGCCCCGGCGTAGACGGCGCTGCGAGGCAGGACGCGGGGTTCGTCGTACCGGCCTGGTGGGCGGCGCGGGGGGCGGGGCTGGGTGCTCATCGGTGACAATGATGCCGTGACGGCAAACGAGACGGAGCAATTGAGGCTGGTGTGCGTGCACGCGCACCCGGACGACGAGTCGAGCAAGGGTGCGGCGACGATGGTGAAGTACGTCCGTGAGGGCATCGACGTCCTGGTCGTGACGCTCACCGACGGCTCCCGTGGGTCGGTGCTCAACCCAGCGATGGACACCCCCGAGGTGGTTGCGAACATCACTGAGATCCGCGCCGCCGAGATGGACAAGGCGCGGGAGATCCTCGGGGTCCGGCAGGTGTTCATGGGCTGGGTTGACAGTGGCCTGCCCGAGGGCGACCCGCTGCCGCCGCTGCCCGAGGGCTGCTTCGCGCTGGGCAACCTCGAGGAGCAGACCGGCGCGCTCGTCGAGGTGTTCCGCAAGGAGCGGCCGCACGTCGTCACGACCTACGACGAGAACGGCGGCTACCCGCACCCGGACCACATCCGCTGCCACGAGGTGACGATGGCGGCGTTCGAGGCGGCCGGTGACCCCTCGCGGTTCCTGGAGGCGGGCGAGCCCTGGCAGCCGCTGAAGCTCTACTACAACCACACGTTCCACAAGGACCGGCTGGTGGCCCTGCACACGATGATGACCGAGCGCGGCATCGACAGCCCGTATGGCGAGTGGCTGGAGAACTGGGTCGACAAGCCCGAGGATGAGGGCCGCCTCACGACCAGCGTCGAGTGTGCGAAGTTCTTCGCGATGCGCGACCAGGCCCTGATCGCTCACGCCACGCAGGTCGACCCGACCGGCCGCTGGTTCGCCTGCCCGATCGAGCTGCAGCAGCACGCCTGGCCGACGGAGGACTTCCAGCTCGCCCGCACGCACGTCAGCTCCGAGTTGCCCGAAACCGACCTGTTCGCAGGTGTGCGGTGACTCTCGCATCGGGTGGAACCGGGTCGGCCGGACCGCTCGGGTTGTTGATCGTGCTGCTGCTTGGGGCCGCGACGGTGCTGTTGATCCGGAACATGAACGCCAGGCTCAAGCGCCTCCCGCAGAGCTTCGATCCGCCCGAGCAGCCGGAGGCTCCTGCGGACAGCGACGCTCCGGACCCTCGCTGAAATCGCACGACGGTCAGTCGTCCGGGCGGCCGCGGCGTCCGCGCTTGAGCTCCGAGCGCTGGCGCTTGACCTGAAGCCGTCGCTCCTTGCTCCCCCGGGTCGGTCGGGTCGGCCGGCGAGGGGCTGGTGGGGTCGCCACGGCCTGCCGCAGCAGCTGGGCAAGGCGCTCTGCGGCGGCGTCCCGGTTCTGCAGCTGGCTGCGGTGCTCACTGGCCGCGACGGTCAAGACCCCGTCATTGAGGCGGGTGCCTAGGCGCTCG
>JAYTHM010000679.1:0-2340 GCA_043732645.1 Frankiales bacterium | reverse complement strand
GACAGGCGGGCCCGACAGGGCGGGTCACCTGACGTGCCGACCCAGGAGATCGTCGCCTGTGACCAGTCCGGCACCACCAAATACCACTTGGCCATCGCCAAGGTTGTCGGCAAGGACATCAAGGGGGCCAATGTCGGTACTGGCAGCAGCGGCATCGGCGTCCAGGTCAATCTGCAGTTCAAGGGTGCGGGCCAGGACCGCTGGACCAACCTGACCAAGGAGACGTTTGGCGCCACCCCACCCACCAACCAGGTCGCGATCGCGCTGGACGGCGTCGTCGTGAGTGCCCCGGTCATCCAGAGCGTCATCAACGGCGACGCCCAGATCACCGGTTCCTTCACCCAGAAGGAAGGGCAGGATCTCGCCAACGACCTCAAGTACGGCGCGCTGCCGCTGAGCTTCGAGGCCGGTGACGCTCAGGTCATCTCGGCGACCCTCGGCGACGACCAGCTCAAGAGCGGCCTGCTCGCCGGCGGCATCGGCCTCGTGGCTGTCGTCCTGTACTCGATGCTCTACTACCGCGCGCTCGGCCTGGTCACGATCGCCTCGCTGCTCACCAGCGGTGGCCTCACGTATGGCTCGATCTGCGTGCTGGGCAAGGAGTTCGGCTTCGCCCTGTCGCTCGCCGGCATCGCCGGCCTGATCGTGTCGGTCGGCATCACGGCCGACTCCTTCGTCGTCTACTTCGAGCGCCTCAAGGACGAGATCAAGGAGGGCCGCACGCCGCGGTCCGCGGTCGACCGCGCCTGGGTCCGGGCCCGTCGGACCATCCTGTCCGCCGACACCGTCTCCCTGCTCGCGGCCGTCATCTTGTACTTCGTGTCGGTCGGCGGGGTCCGCGGCTTCGCGTTCACCCTCGGCCTGTCAACGCTGCTCGACGTCGCGGTGGTCTTCTTGTTCACCCGTCCGCTGATCTCCTTCCTGTCCCGCTACCGCTGGTTCTCGCGCAGCCGCCTCACCGGGTTCTTCGGACCCGAAGGCGGGGAGCCGTCGGCTAGCGGTCCGCGCGGGGCGCTGTCCCGCTCTTCCAAGCCCACCATTCAGGAGGCCTGATATGGGGTTGATCCACCGGCTCTACCACGGCGAGACCACGTTCCCGCTGATCGCCGCCCGCAAGAAGTTCTACGCGGTGAGCCTGCTCCTGGTCGTCGTCGCGCTCGGTAGCATGCTTTTCCGCGGGTTCAACCTGGGCGTGGAGTTCAAGGGCGGTGGGATCTTCCAGCTCCCCGTCGCCTCCAACGTCGACGTCAAGGCCAGCCGCAACTTCGTCGCAGGTCTCGGCGTCAAGGACCCGATCCTGCAGACGGTCAAGAGCACCAGTGGCGCGACCCAGCTGCGGATCGAGACCGAGCCGCTCAGCGAGGCGCAGAACACCTCGATCAACGCTGCGCTTCAGAAGCACTTCAACGTGACCAGCATCAGCTTCCAGAACGTCGGCGCGTCCTGGGGCAAGCAGGTCACCAACAAGGCCCTGCAGGGTCTGATCGTGTTCCTCATCGCGGTCGTCATCTACATCTCTGTCCGCTTCGAGCCGAAGATGGCCGCTGCCGCGATCATCGCGCTGATCCACGACCTGATCCTGGCCGCCGGTGTCTACTCGATCACCGGCTTCGTCGTGACGCCCTCCACCGTCATCGCCCTGCTGACGGTCCTCGGTTACTCCCTCTACGACACGATCGTGGTGTTCGACAAGGTCGAGGAGAACACCCGCGGCCTGGAGAAGCAGAGCAACCAGACGTACGCCGAGGCGGCGGAGCTCGCGGTCAACCAGACGTTCATGCGCTCGATCAACACCTCCCTGATCGCGCTGCTGCCCGTCTCCGGTTTGCTGTTCGTCGGTGCGCTGCTGCTCGGTGCCGGCACCCTGAAGGACCTGGCGCTGGCGCTGTTCGTGGGCCTGGCCTCGGGGGCCTACTCCAGCCTTTTCCTCGCGACTCCGTTGCTGGCCGACCTCAAGGAGCGTGAGCCGCGCTTTAAGGTCTTGCACCAGCGCGTCCTTGACCGGCGCGCCACCGGCAAGGCCCCGGTGCGGCTGTCGCAGCGCTCCACCAACGCCACGGCGGTCGCGGACGCCCCCGAGAACGCCCCCCAGGCCACCTCAGGGGACACCGGTGAGACCGTCCTGGCCCCGCCCCGGCCGGGCAAGACCGCCACCAAGCGGCCCCCGCAGAAGAAGAAGGGCGGCCGGCCGTCCGGCAAGCGCCGCCGGTGAGCCACGGCACGACCGGCACCGGTGCCGAAGGCCTGCTCGTTCTGGTACGAGACGTCCCGGACTACCCGCAGCCGGGGATCGTCTTTAAGGACCTGACGCCGTTGTTCGCGGACCCGGCGGCCTTCCGG
>JAYTHM010000678.1:0-2342 GCA_043732645.1 Frankiales bacterium | reverse complement strand
CGAAGGGTCAAGCGAGCAGGGCGATGACCCGGCGGCACCTCAGGTGCATCAGCAGACCTTCTGGATCCGTTGACAAGAAGATGGTGCACCAGTGAGCGAAGGCGCCGACGTCGTGAAGTCCCCGGAGCAAGCTTCCCCGACCGGATCGGATCGGCTCGACCGAATCTGGACGGTCCCGAACGTGCTATCCGCCCTACGGCTGCTCGGCGTACCGCTGTTCCTGTACTGGGTGCTCGTGACCGAGCAGGACGGTCGGGCCATCCTGCTCCTCATGGCCGCCGGCGCCAGCGACTACCTCGACGGCAAGATCGCCCGAAAGTTCGGCCAGTTCTCACGGCTGGGACAGCTGCTCGACCCCGCCGCCGACCGGCTATACATCGCGGCGACGCTGGTCGCGCTGGTCGCCAGGGACGGGCTCCCGCTGTGGTGGGCGGTGGTGCTCGTCGGGAGGGATGTCGCCCTGATCCCGACCCTGCCCGTCCTGCGCCGGCACGGCTACGGTCCGCTGCCGGTGCACTTCCTCGGCAAGGCCGCGACGTTCAACCTGCTCTATGCCTTCCCGATGCTGCTCGCGGCGCTCCCTAGCCGCAGCGACACCCTCGCGACGGTCTTCCGCCCACTCGGCTGGGCGTTTGCGTCGTGGGGCAGCGTTCTCTATATCTGGTCCGGGATCTTGTACGTCGTGCAGGTCCGCCAGTTGGTCGTCGCAGACCGGCCGGCGCCCTGGCAGGCAGGGGCGGCGGCATGAGGGCGGTCGTGATGGCCGGTGGCGAGGGGACCCGGCTGCGCCCGATGACCGCGAACCAACCCAAGCCACTGCTGCCCGTCGTCAACAAGCCGATCATGGAGCATGTTCTTCGGTTGCTGAAGCGGCACGGCTTCGATGAGACGGTCGTCACCGTCCAGTTTCTCGCCTCGCTGGTCCGTACCTACTTCGGCGACGGCGACGACCTCGGCATGCACCTGTCGTACGCCACGGAGGAGACCCCCCTTGGCACGGCGGGATCGGTGAAGAACGCCGAGGAGGCCCTGCGCGACGACGCCTTCCTGGTGATCTCCGGCGACGCGCTCACCGACATCGACCTGGGCAAGGTAGTGCAGGCCCACCGTGACCGCGGCGCCCTCGTCACGGTCTGCCTGACGCGGGTTCCCGACCCCCTGGAGTTCGGCATCGTCATCACCGACGATCAGCAGCGCATCGAGCGCTTCCTGGAGAAGCCGACCTGGGGGCAGGTGTTCTCCGACACGGTCAACACCGGCATCTACGTCATGGAGCCCGAGGTCTTCGCTCACGTGGCGACTGGGGAGGCGGTGGATTGGTCCGGTGACGTGTTCCCGGCGCTGGTCGCGGCTGGTGCGCCGGTCTACGGCTACGTCGCCGAAGGGTACTGGGAGGACGTCGGTACCCATGAGAGCTACTTCAAAGTTCAGGCTGATGTGCTTAACCGTCGAGTCGACGTCGAGATTGATGGTTTTGAAGTGTCTCCAGGCGTATGGATTGGCGAGGGTGCGGAGGTTGATCCCGACGCCACCGTCAAGGGACCAGCCTTCATCGGTGCCTACGCGAAGGTCGAGGCCGGGGCGGAGCTGCGGGAGTACACCGTTCTCGGCGACAACGTCGTCGTCCAGAACGGCGCTTTCCTGCACCGGGCTGTCGTCCACGACAACGCCTTCATCGGCGCGCAGGCCAACCTGAGAGGCTGCGTCATTGGCAAGAACACCGACATCATGCGAGCAGCCCGGATCGAAGAGGGCGCCGTCATTGGCGACGAGTGCGTCGTTGAGGAGGAGGCCTTCGTCTCGAGCGGGGTGAAGGTCTACCCCTACAAGACCATCGAGGCCGGCGCGGTCGTCAACACCAGCGTCATCTGGGAGTCGCGCGGCTCGTCCTCGCTGTTCGGCCCCCGCGGGGTGTCCGGCCTGGTCAACGTGGAGATCACCCCCGAGTACGTCGTCCGGCTGGCCTCTGCCTACGCGACCACCCTGAAGAAGGGCAGCGTCGTCACGACCAGCAGGGATGCCTCGCGCGCCGCCCGTGCGTTCAAGCGGGCCGTCATCGCCGCGCTCACCAGCTCCGCGATCGACGTGCGGGACCTTGAACTGGTGCCGCTCCCGGTGACCCGGTTCGAGACAGCTCGGAGCTCGGCCAACGGTGGAGTGGTGCTGCGCACCACCCCCGGGGACCCGCAGTCGATCGACATCGTCTTTCTCGACGACCGGGGAGCTGACGTCTCGCAGACAGTGCGTCGCAAGATCGAGCGGACCTTCAGTCGCCAGGAGTTCCGTCGTGCCTTTCCCGGCGAGATCGCCGAGCTGTCCTTCCCGCCCCGCTTGCTCGACAC
>JAYTHM010000677.1:0-2347 GCA_043732645.1 Frankiales bacterium | reverse complement strand
TCGGTCGTGAGGAGCCCTTGCAGGACGCGGTGCTTAGCTCGTCGACGGAGTCCGGGGTGTCGGTGGTGTCGTGCGCATCCGACAGCCCGTCGCCGGCCCGGGCGCGGGGTCCCCAGGTTGGCGCGACACTTATAACCCAGAGGTCGCAGATTCAAATCCTGCCCCCGCTGACACTGCCCCCGATACGAGGATCGTCGCAGGTCAGGGCTATGATCATCAGTGATGGTGTGCATGGCCCTGATCCGTATGTAGGCAGCATGTAGGCAAACCACGTTCGTGGACCACCCGGGCTGTGGTGGCCGCAGACGGACAGTCAGCGGCATCGCGCCCCGGCGAGGATCCCGCTGACTGACCTGGATCGTCGTCAGGCTGCCAGCCCTGCTCGTGCAGAGCCGGTCTTCTGAAGGGCACGTCCGTGGCGCTGGAATCGCCCGCTCTTGCTTGATGATCGGACGCCGGAGAGCTGATGTCGCTACCTGCTCTGCCGACCGTAGTCAGGGGCGAGTGACTGCGTGGCGAACGACAGGGCCTGACGGAGCGTCGGTTCTTGTGGCTAGCATTCTCCGGATGAGCACTCGTCGAAAGTTGCAGCGCGAATCCAAGCGCTTGAACCCGCCCGCCCGCCTCGCTACCGGCGGTAGTTGGGCTCCGCTTGTCTGCTAGTCCCGGCTTGTTCGATTCACACGGCGAATTGAGGACGAATGCCCCGTGTGTCATGCCGAGGTCTTCGAGCTACGGCTACTTGGCTGCTGTAGCGGTTACACAGCTGAATGTACCGGCTCCCTCGACGGCGAGGCCCTCGACGTCGATGACTTCGAAGACGAAGGTCCGCGTTGGGACAAGCTCGTGCGCCACAACTGGTACGTCGACACTGGCCTGCCTGCGCCGCCCGACGTTGAAACCTGTCGATGCGACGCCTGAGCGTCGTAGGCGTGGACCCTCCGCGCACGCCGAGTCCAGCGGGCAAGCCAAACGCCGTCGCACGGCCGACGGTCTTAACCTGCTCTGCCGCGCATGGTTAGAGGAACATGGGAGAACGGTTTACCTACCCTCCGGCGATGAGCGCCGCGTCGGTCGCTCGGGTCGTTGCTCCCCGATGCTCATCTGATGCGTCGGTCGTGCGCCGACTTGGCTCCCAACTTGACTCCCAACGAGGGCCGCAAGGTCGCCGTGGCACCGGACTGCATGCGCGCCTCGGAAACCGGCTAACTTCTGGGCTTAACCGAGAGCGACGAGGGAGTTAGACGTGACGGACTTTTCCGCTGCAGCGTCCGCTCTGGGCTACCGCTATCAATGCCGGGTTGCCCTCCTCGGCGCGCTGAGGCGCGTGAAAAGCAGCCCTGACCTCATTATCAAGATCGAATGTCTTGACGACGTCTCATTCGAGGCAAATGGCACGCCTGCCGAACTGCTCCAGACCAAGCACTCGGTCACGAAAGGTTCCTTGACCGATTCGTCTGCAGAACTCTGGAAGACCCTGCGGGTCTGGAGTGAGACACCTTCCATACGCGACGGACAGGGACCCCTGTTCCTTATCAGTACGGCTCGCGCCCCCCTTGGAAGCATTGCCGAGAAGCTTGAAGCCGGGGACGCGCGGGACTTCATAGCGGCCGAGCAAGCGCTGTCGGAGATCGCGCAGAATGACGTGAAGACGCTGGCGTCCGCATACGTCGCGTTCAACGCCTTGGAGCTGCAGCAACGGCTGGATCTGCTCGAACGGGTCGTAGTGCTGGACGATCAACCCACGGTCGCCGACCTCGAGGGGCAGATCCACCAGGAGGTGCGGTTCTCAGCACCCTCGACTACCGCTTCCTCACCGGGGAGAGCGGGCCGGCGCGGCTGGGCGCCGAGCCCTCGAGGAGACGGAGCCCCGGCGGCCGGGCGCCGGTGCCGACGGCAGGTAGGCCCGTCAGGCGGCCTGCTCGAGCACCGTCGTTGACCGGTCCGCTGCCGGGTGCCTGTGGCCTGCCGCCTGGCCAGACGTTCGCCTCTTCCGCCGCCGGCGAGCTCTGCGTCCTCACAGACCGCCCAGCCCCGGGCTTTCGGGAGGAGTACGACGGCGTCCTCGTCGAGCGCTGGCTCGAGCCGCGCTACGCCCAGGAGCTCGACGCCGTGCCGGCACTGCGGACCGAGAACCAGCTGTGACCTGTGAGCTGTTCCCTGATCCGTCTTTGAAGGAGCCCTGATGGAATTCTCCGCGCCGCACGGCCCTGCCTGGGTTTTCTTCGGTGTCGTCTTCGTCATCGCCGTGTTCCCCTGGCTCGCCGAGCGGGTGCGGGTGCCCGGGATCATCGGACTGCTGCTCGGTGGGCTGCTGCTGGGCCAAAACGGGCTGGGGATCGTGCCG
>JAYTHM010000676.1:0-2349 GCA_043732645.1 Frankiales bacterium | reverse complement strand
TCCTCGACTCCGTGGGACTGCAATGCGACGAATCGATCCTGACGGGCGAGTCCCTGCCGGCCGACAAAGCCAGCGAGGACGTCCCGGTCGGGACCGTCCTGGCAGAGCTCGCCAGCTGCGCACTGATGGGCACAGTCGTGCGGGCCGGCAGCGGCCGCGGCGTCGTGGTCAGCACCGGCCCGCGCACCGAGTTCGGCAAGATCGCCGCGGGCCTAAGCACCCACCAGGCCGACACCGCCTTTCAGGTCGGACTGCGGCGCTTCTCCATGCTGCTGGTCTACGTCGCCGGCTCCCTGACCCTGTCCATCTTCGTGATCAACGTCGCGCTGCACCGACCGATCCTCGATGCGCTGCTGTTCTCCCTCGCGATCGCCGTGGGCATCACTCCGCAGCTGCTACCCGCGGTGGTGTCGACCAGCCTGGCGGCCGGGTCGCGGCGGATGCGCCGGCGCAAGGTCCTGGTCAAGCGCCTGGTCTGCATCGAGGACCTCGGCGACATCGACATGCTGTTCACCGACAAGACCGGCACCCTCACCGCCGGCCAGCTCGACTTCATGCGCACCGTCCCCACGCCCGGTGGCGACCCGGCCGACGTGCTGCGAGCGGGCTTGCTGTCCAGCGACAGCACCGCCGGCGGCGGCCAGGTCGTCGGCGCCAACCCCCTTGATCAGGCGCTGTGGGAATCACCAGCCTCCACCAGCGAACAAGCAACCGTTGCCGGCTACACGCGGCTGGGCGAACTGCCGTTCGACCATGACCGCCGGCTGCTGTCGGTCCTGGTCCAGGACCCCGCAGGCGGCTGCACCCTGGTCAGCAAAGGAGCCCCCGAGAGCCTGCTCGCTCGCTGCGTGGACGTGCCCGACGCGGCTCGCGAGAGCCTGCAGGCGGAGTTCGCGGCTGGCAACCGGGTCGTCGCCGTTGCCTGCCGCGAGCTGCCTGCCAAGCACCAGCTCGTCGCCGACGACGAGCGGGACCTGACGCTGGTCGGCCTGCTCGTGTTTTCCGACCCGCCGAAGGCCGATGCTGCGGCCGCGTTGCAACGGCTCGCGTCACTGGGCATCAGCGTCAAGATCGTCACTGGCGACAACGCTGCTGTCGCCGTGAAGGTCTGCCGTGATCTGGGACTCGGGGATGCTGAAGCGCTCACCGGCGCCGACCTCGCCGCCCTGGACGACGCCGCTCTCACGGCAGCGATCGCCACCACGACCGTCTTCGCCCGCGTCAGCCCCGAGGACAAGGCTCGGATCGTCCGGGTCCAGCGCCAGACCGTCGGAGGCGTCGCCTTCCTCGGCGATGGCGTCAACGACGCGCTGGCTTTGCACGCCGCCGACGTGGGCATCTCGGTCGACTCGGCCACCGACGTCGCGAAGGACGCCGCCGACGTGATCCTGCTCGAGAAGGACCTCGACGTCCTCGCCGACGGGGTAGTCGAGGGCCGGCGCATCTTCGCCAACACCATCAAGTACGTGCTGATGGGGACGTCGAGCAACTTCGGCAACATGTTCTCGGCCGCCGGCGCGTCGCTGTTCCTGTCGTTCCTGCCGATGCTGCCCTCCCAGATCTTGCTCAACAATCTGCTCTACGACCTGAGCCAGCTCGCGATCCCGACCGACAACGTCGACGAGGAGCAGCTGCGCCGGCCCTCGCACTGGGACATCGCGTTCATCCGCCGGTTCATGTTGTTCTTCGGGCCGTTGAGCTCGGTGTTCGACTTCCTGACGTTTGGGGTCATGATCTGGGTCTTTCACTCCGGCCCGGCGCAGTTCCGCTCCGGGTGGTTCGTTGAGTCCCTCGCCACTCAGACGCTGGTCATCTTCGCCATTCGCACCCGCAAGGTGCCGTTTTTCCGCAGCCACCCCAGCCTGCCGCTCACGCTGGCCGCGCTTGGCGTCGTCGGTATCGGCACGGTCCTGCCGGCCACGCCGGTCGCCCACGCCCTGGGCTTCCACCCACTGCCCGGTGGCTTCTTCGCCGCCGTCATCGTCATGGTCACCGCTTACCTCGGGCTCATCGAAGTCGGCAAGCGCTTCTTCTACCGAACAGCGGAACACCCACCGGTGCCGCAGGCCCGGGACAACCACCGTCGGCACCAGCAGCGGAGGGCGGCGTACTTCAGCACTGGAGCGCCGCAGAAGTGAAGCCAGAACTGCGCTGACGGGTGACGTTCGTCCCTGCGGCGTCAAGCCCGTCCCGGGCAGGCTCAATGCCGAAGCAACGAACTCGACCAGGAGGTCATGGTGATCGCACGCGTGGGAGACCGCATCGTCGTGCGGACGAACCGGGACGGTGAACCCGACGGGGACGGTGAGATCCTGGAGGTACGCGGACCAGACGGGACGGCCCCCTACA
>JAYTHM010000675.1:0-2349 GCA_043732645.1 Frankiales bacterium | reverse complement strand
TCGGCCTGGGACGCGCCGAGCTCAAAGCCGTCGTCGAGGCAGCGCTGCTGCCAGGTAGTGACGTCGTCTCCGACTAAGTGCGGGCTCTTGAGCAGCAGCAGCCGCCCGGGCCACGGCGGGGCATCGGGGGCACTGCCATGGTCCTGTCCCGGTGACGACGCTCCGAAGACGACCAGCCGCGAGGCGTCGAGGACCCCGGCGATCTGCGGGTTGCCGCGTCCGGCCGGGGCGGACCAGGTGTGGGAGTTGACCCCGCCGTTCGGGCCACTGTTCCCCTCGATGGTCAGCAGCGTGCCGCCGGAGTTGGCGCGGACGATCCCGCTGTGTGTTCGGGAACCGGTGCAGCTGCCCGACTCGCTCCAGTCGAAGCAGATGATGTCACCGGGCTCAGCCTCCCAGGAGTTGCGGCGAAGGCCATGGGCAAGGCCGTAGGCGTAGGCCGCGGGGACATAGGAGAACCCGGTCCAGTGGCCCGGCTGCATGCTCGGCAGCGGGATCCCGGCCTTCCAGAAGCAGGTGGTGACGAAGTCACCGCACCAGGCCTCACCCGGGAGTCCGAGCGCCCGGCTGTAGGGGTTGTCGTGGTCGTAGCCTTGGCCCGACAGGGTGCCGACTTGACCCACCGCGTAGGCGACGACGTCTTCGCGCTGGAGCACGGGTCACACCCCCAGCAGCTTGCGCCAGGTGTCCTGGCGCACCGCTCCGTCGGCGGCTAGGCCGTTGCTTTGCTGGAACGCCTGGACTGCCTGCTGGGTGACCGGGCCGAAGTCACCGTCGACGGCGAGGGTGTTGTCCGAATACAGGCCCGGGGAGGCTGCGCGCAGCAGTCCTTGTACACGCGCAACCGCTGGGCCGTTCGCGGAGACCGCGACGTCTGGGAGCTGGGACACGATGTCCTCCGGGGCGAGAGTCGGATCGGGTAGAGGAGGGAGTGGCGGCAGGATGCGGTAGATGCAGCCGATGACCTGCGTCGCCGGGATGGAGAGCGTCGAGGTGGTCGCCGACGTGTCCGTCATCAGGGCACCGCCAAGGCTCCACGGCCCGAAGCTGGTCGCGGAGGCCGCAGCCTGCTTGTCCGTCGAGCTCCACGAGCCGCTGATGCTGACCCCGCTGGTCAGCACCAGTGCGACAACCACCCCGACCGGGACGGCCGGACCCTGGCCGCCCGGGATCAGTCCCCCGGAGGGGAGGCCGGGGATGTACCAGGTCGTGGAGCGGAGCAGCACCTCCGGCCACCAAGGTCGGGCCAGCTCGACGAGCTGGTACTTCAGGGACAGGCCGAGCGACGACGCCTCGACTGCTTGGGTCTGGGCCTCCGAACCCGCGCGGCGCAGTACGTCGATCGGGGTCACCCGGAGTCCTTCGATCCCGCCGTCGGGCACCAGCGAGGCGCCTGTGGGCGCCGCACCATCGGCCTGCGCAGCGACTTGCGCCGGGATGACTGAGGCCAGCGTCCCGTCGCGGAGGCCGGAGAGTGCCATCAGGGTCGACTGCGCCGCCGGGGATTCGACGGCCGAAGCCGCACCCGTCCGGGCAGAGACCTCAAGCGGCAGGTGTCCGCGGCCGACCCCACCCCCGCGGCCGGCCGGGTCTGGTGGGTCGGTGTCCGCCGGCGTCAACCGAATCGGGACCGTCCGGTCGACACCGGGCAGAGTGCGCCACCGCCACAACGGCCCGGGCGGATCGATCGGGACAGGCGGCGTGCTCGATGTCGAGGTCCCGCTGGAGGATGAGTTGCTGTAGGTCGGCCACGACGCTAGTTCCGCCGGGTCGTACCACTCCAGCGGGGCGGTCTCGACGGCGTTGTGCCCAAGGCCTACTTGCCCGGCCGCCGCGCCACGCAGGTGACCGAAGTCCTGGGCAGCCGAACTGCCAATCGCGGACGCGCTGGCTGCTTGGTTCACGATGGCGATCGCCAGTTCGTTGGCGGACAGCATCGTGCCCGCGGCGTCACCAGCGTTGAGGGGCGCGACCCGGTCGACCACCACGTCCAGCCAGGCGTTGATCCGGGCCGGGTTGTAGGCGCCGTTGCTCATGAACTCGTTCGGCTCCACCGCCACGCCACTGCCGCAGAACGACAGCATTGAGGCCGAGGCGGTGGTGGGCTTGAACTGGCTGCTCAAGAAGTCCTGGAGCTTCTGGCCGAGCTGGGCGAAGCCTTCGGTGTCGGTCATGACGGTGCTCCTGGAGAAGGACTGTCGAGGCCGGGTCAGGCGGGGGACGGCGACATGGCCGGGCCGCTCGTGACCGGCGCCGCCCCCGTCGTGCCGGAGGGGGCCGGCGTGGGCGAGGCGATGGTGGTGGTCCCGGTGGCGCTGCCGGCAATCGTGGGCGGGTTCTTGCCGTCGA
>JAYTHM010000674.1:0-8015 GCA_043732645.1 Frankiales bacterium | reverse complement strand
ACCGACCGCAGGCGCTCGTCGCCGACCCGATGCTGGTCAAGCGCCTGCGCCGGCTGCGCACCACCCGGCAGCGCTCCCGTTCGGCCCGTCGCCTCGGCATGGACGCCTAACCGCCACCGTGACCGAACCGCAAGACCCCAAGGCGCCCCCGGACCCCACTGCGCCCCAGGATGAGTTCGACTCCCCCAAGGTGGCCCCGCCGCGCCGGGCCGACGCAGGACCGGCCGCCGCCTCCCCGGAGCTGCCCACCGAGCCGCCGGGTCCCGTCGACACCTGCTCGGACGCCTGGTGGCGCGCACAGGCCAGCGCCCAGCGGGAGGCGGCCCTGAGCGAGCCCCCCGGCGCGCGCAGCGTGCCGCGGCCCGCAACCCCCCCGGCCGGGTTCGACGACGTCGTAGGTCCCGCCTCCGTCCTGTCGGCGCCGAGCCCGCTCGACCGGGACTGGATGCCGGTGGACCTGGGGAGGTCAGGAGCGACCCAGGCCGAGCCAGTCGCTCCCGGGCCAGTCACTCCCGAGCACACGCAGGCCCTGCCGGTCTACGACGGGCCGGTCTACCAGCCGGTCCCCGCGACTGCTGCCGTCCCGGCCACGGCTCTCACGGAGCTCGCCGCGCAGCCCAGGAGCCCGCTGACCCGTCCCGAGCTCGAGCCGTCGAGGATCGGGCCGCGGCGGGCGATCGCCGGGGCCCTGATCGCCCTGAGCGGCGTGGCCCTGACGATCGTGGCGCTGCTCCTTGTCAACAAGGGCGACCAGAGCGGGTTGCCGACGGTGGCGCTCCCGACGGCCCCGGTCACGACGACGGGAGCTCCCGTGCGGAGCACGGCCCCGTCAGCCTCGAACGGACCAACCACCGTTCCCACCACCGCTCCTACGGTGGCTCCCAGCGCGGCCCCCGCTGTGGTGACCGCGCCTGGCCAGGCTCCCGTCGTACCCGTGACCGTGCTCAATAACAGCCGGATCAGGGGGCTCGCGGAACGGGCGGCAGTGCGCTTTCGGGCCGGCGGCTGGCCGGTGCCGCAGGTCGGCAACTTCAGCGCCGGGCGGATCCCCGTGTCGACCGTCTACTTCGCGCAGGGCCAGCAGGCCTCGGCCGCGAGGTTCGCCAGGCAGTTCGGGATAGGCCGCGTCGTGCCGCGCTTCCCGGGTCTGCCCGGAAGCGGGACGACCGTGGTCGTCACGCGTGACTACCGCTGACCGTGCTCGCGTCGGCCACCCCTGAGGGCCTGAACGGTTGGGCCGCGCTGCTGGCCGAACCGGCGCGCAGCCTGGTCGCCCTCGACTACGACGGGACGCTCTCGCCGGTTGTCGACCGGCCGAGCGAGGCCGTCGCCGTGGCCGGCACGGCCGGGGTGCTTCGGGCCCTGGCTGCCGAGGTGGGACAGGTGGCGCTGGTGACCGGCCGGCCGGCGGACGTCGTCGTGGCCCTGGGTGGCTTTGCCGACGTGCCCGGGCTGGTGGTGCTGGGGCAGTACGGCATGCAGCGCTGGGAGGCAGGCGTGCTGGAGCAGGAGTCGCCGTCGCCGGCCCTGGAGCGGGCCCGTGCCCTTGTGCCGCTCCTGCTGGCGGCCGAGCCCGGTGCGTGGCTGGAGGACAAGGGGCAGTCGCTGGTGGTGCACGTCCGGCTCGCCCCGGACCCGGCGGCGGCGCTGGCCCGGTTGTGGCCGCTGGTTGGGGTACGCGGCTTGGAGGTCCACTCGGGAAGACACGTGCTGGAGCTGCGGCCGCCTGGGTTCGACAAGGGGCGGATGGTGCGTGAGCTCGGCCGCGACCGGGCGGCGGTGCTGTTCGCGGGGGACGACGTGGGCGACCTGCCTGCCTTTGCCGCGGTGGAGGAGTTGCGCGCACAGGGCACGCCGGGGCTGACGGTTTGCAGTGACAGCGCGGAGGCACCGCAGGAGCTGCGCCGCCGCGCCGACCTCGTCGTGCCCGGGCCACCCGGTGTGCTCGCACTGCTCGAGGAGCTGCTCGCCGGCCTGGCTTCCTAGAGTGCCGCTCGGTGGTCGGCGTAGGCCGCGAGCGAGGCGACCTGGTCCGGGTCGAGGGACGGCCGGACCGTGGTGAGCGCCGTCGCCATGTGCGCGGCCGTCACGGTCGTCGCCGTCATCGACTCGCGCATCGCGCTGAGCGCCGCCTCCCGCACCAGGGCCGCGCAGTCCGCCGCGGAGAACCCCTCGGTACGCCGGCCCAGCTCGGCCAGGTCGACCATAGGGTCCAGCGGCACGTGCTTGACCGTGGCCTTGAGGATCGCGGTGCGGGCGTCGGCGTCCGGTGGCGGTACGTAGACCAGGCGCTCGAGCCGACCGGGCCGGAGCAGGGCCGGGTCGACCAGATCGGGCCGGTTGGTGGCCCCGATGACCACCACGTCCCGGAGCTGCTCCACGCCGTCGAGCTCGGTGAGCAGCGAGGCCACGACACGGTCGGTCGTGCCGCCGTCGGTGGACTGCCCGCGGACAGGCGCGAGGGCGTCGACCTCGTCGAGGAAGATCAGCGTTGGAGCCGCCTCGCGGGCCCGTCGGAACAGCTCACGAACCGCCTTCTCCGACTCGCCGACCCACTTCGACAGCAGCTCGGCGCCCTTGACGGACAGGACGTTGGCCTGGCCGGAGCCGGCGATCGCCTTGACCAGGAAGGTCTTCCCGCAACCGGGCGGGCCGTAGAGCAGCAACCCCCGCGGCGGGGCGACCCCGAGGCGGTCGAAGGTGTCGGGGTACATGAGCGGCCACAGGACGGCCTCCGTGACGGCGGCCTTGACCTCGACCATGTCGCCGACGTCGTCGAGGCTGACGGCCGCGACGTCGAGCCGGGCGCCGCCCATCGCGGTCGGCCGGACGACCTCGAGCGCCGCGGTGAAGTCGACCGCGGAGACCGTCGGCGCGTCGACGGAAATTTGCCGGGCTGCCGCCCGCAGGCCGGCCTCGCGGACCAGCGCGAACAGGTCGGCGGCCACGAATCCCGGGGTGCGGGCGGCCAGGTCCTCGACCACCACGTCCTGCTCCAGCGGGACCTTCTTGACGGCCAGCTGCAGCAGCGCGACCCGCTGGGCCCGGTCGGGCAGCGGGATGGACAGCTCGTGGTCGAGGGTGCCGGGGGTTCGCAGCAGCGGGCTGACCTGCTCGGGGCGGGAGGTGGTGCAGACGACCGCGAGCCGTCCGACCTTGACGACCTGTCGCAGCACGTCCAGGAAGTACGACGCGACCGGCTCGCCGCCGTCGCGGGGGACGAGCGCGTCGACGTCCTCGAACAGCAGCACGGTGCTGCCGGCCTGCGAGTTGATCTCGGCGAGCGCCTTGATCTGGGCGACCGCCGCGCTCGCCTCCAGGCCCGCGATCGACGGTCCCCACGCCCGTACCAGGCGCAGGTTGAGGCGGGCGGTGACGGCCTCGACGAGGGCCGACTTGCCGGACCCGGCACCACCGGTGACGAGGACGCCGAGCTGGGGGGCGGACCCCAGCCTGGCCAGCAGGTCCTGCCGGTGGAAGCCCAGGTCGAGCCACTCCGTCAGGGAGGCGACCTGTTTCTCGAGGCCGGGCAGCTCGACGGGTGCGCCGCCTGACGAGCCGGTCGGCAGGACGAGGGGGGTGGCGCTGCCGGTCGTGGACGGACCGCCCTGGAAGCCCACGACAGTGCCCATCGTGACGAGCGACGGTCCGGCCGGGGAGATGTCAGCGATCGCGAGCAGCAGCGTCGACCACGCCGGCCCGAGCCGGTTGGCCAGCGAGCGGCGAGTCGCGACCACGTCGATCGCGGGCATCGGGGCGAGGTCCTGCGGGAGTAGTGACACCTGGTCGCCGGTGGTGAGGGCCTTGCCCAGCAAGGCGGTACGGAGCATCTCCGGCTCTACCGCTGTGCGGACCTCGGCCGAGGCCATGACGGTCACGGTGACGGCCTCGCTGTCGGGGGCTCGTTCGACACGGATAGTCGCGCCGTCGGGCACGCCGAGGTTGCCCAGGACGAGCTCGTCGCAGTAGAGCTCGTGCTGCCCGGCCCCGGGAGGCGACAGCGCCACCAGGCCCCCGGTGGTGCGGGCCCCGTGCATCACGAGGACGTCCCACGGGGCACAGCCGAGGGCCGCGAGGGCGTCCGGGTGCAGCCGGACGATGCCCCTTCGCTGGTCGAGCGCGGAGGGGTGCAGTCGTGCGGTCAGGTCGAGCACCGCGGGAGCGTACGCCGGATCACCGTGCAGTCGGCGGACCTCAGCGGGCGACGGCCGCCAGCTGGGCGCTGAGCCAGGATGTGGGGGAGTGCGCGGCAGCAGCGGCGACCAGGTGGGCGGTCCGCTCGGCGCGGTCCTTGTCGTGCAGGGCCGCGTGCAGGGCCTCGGCGGTCGCGGACACGTCGAGCGGACCGACAAGGTATGCCCAGGGACCCAGCTCGTCCGCCGCACCCGCCTCGCGGGACAGCACCAGCGACAGCCCGTCCAGGGACAGTACCGGGGCCTCCTTGGCGACCAGGTTCATCCCGTCCCTCAGCGGGTTGACGAGCACCACATCCGCCAGCGCCATCGCGGCAAGAGATCGGGCGTAGTCGTCGCGGACCTCCAGGTGCACCGGCAGCCACCCGTCGGCGGCGAACTCCTCGTTGACCTCCCGGGCCAGCCGCTGCACCGCGCCGGTGTACTCCCGGTACTCCGGCAGGTCGTGCCGCGAGGGGTAGGCGAACGCCAGGTGCACGACGTTCCCGCGGTGCTCGGGGAAGCGCCGCAGCAGCAGCCGGTAGGCCTCGAGCCCCCGCACGATGTTCTTGCTCAGCTCGGTCCGGTCGACCCGCAGCAGCATCTGGCGGTCACCGACGAGTGCGCGCAGGCCGGCGAGTCGGGAGGTCACATCGGGCTTCGCCGCCCGCGCCCGCAGCTCGTCCACGTCGACCCCGAGCGGGTGCACGGCTACCGAGGTGGACCGGCCGTCGAGGGTGACGCGCTGTCCGTCGTGCACTGCTCCGAGCAATTCGACGCAGCAGCGGGTGAAGGCGTCGGCCCAGCGTGCGGAGTGGAAGCTGACGCTGTCGGCCCCGAGCAGGCCGCGCAGCACGCCGTCGGCGATCCGGTCGGGCAGCAACCGAAAGTACTCCGGTGGCGCCCACGGCGTGTGGCTGAAGTGCCCGATCCGCAGGTCGGGACGCAGCTCGCGCAGCAGCTGCGGCACCAGCGACAGGTGGTAGTCCTGCACCAGCACCGACGCCCCCTGGGCGGCGTGTGCGGCGAGCGCATCGGCGAAGGCCCGCGAGTAGGTGCAGAAGGCGTCCCACTCCCGGCGGGTCCGGTCATCGAAGCTGGGCGTGGTCGGCATCGACCAGAGCAGGTGCGCGGTGAACCACAGCAGCCCGTTGGCGATGCCGTTGTAGGCCCGCTCGAAGATGACCGGGTCGACGTCGAGCACGGTGACGCCGTCGACCTTGGCGCCGGCGCGCAAGGCTTGCCGGTCAAAGTCCGACAGGGCTGCGCAGACCCAGTGCACCCGGTCGTCGAGCTCGAGGCTGCCCAGGGCCGAGACGAGCCCGCCGGCGCCTCTTCGCGACTCGAGCTTGCCGTTGGCGCCCTCGACCCAGCTCACAGGCCCGCGGTTGGAGGCAAGCAGGACGGACGCGGTCACGGCCCCACCGTACGACCACCCGATCAGGTGAGTGTTCCGTGAGTGCACCCGGGCAGCCGCCGAAGGGGTTTCCGCTGTCCGCTAGGATTGCTCCCAACATGCTCCACAACTGAATGCACATCTCATCCCGAGGGGCACCAGGGACACGGCCCGATGACGCCCCGGCAACCAGCTCGCGTGCTCTGCGCCGCGAGCCAGGTGCCAACTCCGTCCCACCAGGTCGGTGGGGAAGATGAGGAGACCCTGATGACTACGCTGACCACTCCTGCTGCCGTTCCCGCCGCCTTCGCCGGCTCCCCCGCGATCGGCCTGGTCTGTCGCGAGTGCGGCAACCAGACCCCGCTCGCCCCGGTGCACGTCTGCGTCGAGTGCTTCGCGCCGCTCGAGGTCGAGTACGACCTCGAGCGCCTCAAGCTCGTCACGCGCGCCTCCATCGAGGCCGGCCCGCAGTCCATCTGGCGGTACGCCGGGTTGCTGCCCGCCGGCCAGGACCTCGCCACTCGGGTCGACCTCGGCGCCGGCATGACGCGCCTGCGTGCGGCCCCCAACCTGGCCCGCGCCCTCGGGATGCGGTCGCTCTACGTGAAGGACGACAGCGGCAACCCGACGCACTCCTTCAAGGACCGCGTCGTGTCCGTCGCCCTGTCGGCGGCCCGCGCCTTCGGCTACGACACCGTCTCCTGCGCTTCGACCGGCAACCTGGCCAACAGCGTCGCCGCGCACGCCACCCACGTCGGCCTCAAGGCCATCGTGTTCATCCCGTCCGACCTCGAGCAGGGCAAGATTGTCCAGACCGCGGTCTACGGCCAGACCCTCGTCGCGGTCGACGGCACCTACGACGACGTCAACCGGCTCTGCAGCGAGATCGCCGAGAACGAGAACTGGGCGTTCGTCAACGTCAACGTCCGGCCCTACTACGCCGAGGGCTCCAAGACCCTGGGCTACGAGGTCGCCGAGCAGCTCGGCTGGCGCCTGCCGCGCCAGGTGGTCATCCCGATGGCGTCCGGTTCGCTGCTCACCAAGGTCGACAAGGCCTTCGGAGAGCTCGTCAAGCTCGGCCTCGTCGATGCTGACTCGGCCTCCCCCTACCGCGTGTTCGGCGCGCAGGCAACCGGCTGCTCGCCCATCGCGACGGCCTACGAGAACGGCTGGGACGCCGTCCGGCCAGTCAAGCCGAACACGATCGCCAAGTCCCTCGCCATCGGCAACCCGGCCGACGGTCCCTACGCCCTGGATGTCGTACGACGTACCGGTGGCGCGATGGGGCATGTCTCCGACGCCGAGGTCATCGAGGGCATCCAGCTGCTGGCCTCGACCGAGGGCGTCTTCGCCGAGACCGCCGGTGGGGTGACCGTTGCGACCTTGCGCAAGCTGCTCGCCGAAGGGCTGATCGACCCTGACGAGGAGACCGTCCTCTACAACACCGGTGACGGCCTGAAGACGATCGAGGCGACCGCGGTCACCTCGATTCCGACGGTCACCATCGCCCCGTCGTACACCGCCTTCGTGAAGTCCGGCCAGGGCTCCTAGCTCGCCCACCTTGCGTCCTGCGAACTCCAGGAGACCCACGCTCAGGTTCCAGGACGCAAGCGACTGGTGGCGGGTCACCCCGGGCTCATGTCCTAGCCATAGTCGGCCTTAGCCGCCGCTGCTGCCCTCAGGTTCTAGGACGCTACGTTGGGCCCCAGGATGTCGCGAAGCTCTCTTCGGGTGCTACGGCAGGAGGCTTTCGGGGGCTGGGTGAGGCCGGCGGCTGGGGGCGCAGGAGGAGTGGGCAGACGTCAGAGCTTGGCGGCAACGCAGCCGGTGTGGCCGGTGTGGTTATCGTGCTCGTGTCGCAGGAGGCAGCCGAAGTAGGCCTCGACCCCGTCGTCGACCTTGTTGTGGTTGGCGTCGACGCCGGTGGCGACCGGGCTGCTGGGACAGGGCATGCCGCTGCCGTGGTCGTGGGCTGGGGTAGCGATGGCTATGCCGGTGGTGGCAAGGACGCTCAATAACATCCCGGCGAGGACACCGCGTACGGCGACCCGGCCGGCAGGGGCGTGTCCGGCCGACGGACGCCGGAGCAGGACGAGGGCTCCGAGGGCGACCAGGGACTCGAGGACGACGCACAGGACGTCGGCGACACCGACGCCCTCTGGCTGCAGTGCCGCCGGGCCAAACGGCATCCCCGTGGTGCGGGAGACCAGCCAGACGCCGACGAACAGAGCTGAGCCTAGGGCGCCGAGGGCCAGGATGCGACGTGACTCGGTCTTCATGAGCGCTGCGCCCCAGGCGAGCTGCAGCACGCCGCTGGCGAAAAAGCCACTGCCGAGGACGACCCACTCGCGCATGTGCTCCGGGCCCAGGGCCAGGTGGATCACGCCGGCGCCGGCGGACATCAGGGCAAGGGAGTACCGCGCAGCATCGCGGCGGCGGGTCGGGGA
>JAYTHM010000673.1:0-8035 GCA_043732645.1 Frankiales bacterium | reverse complement strand
ACCTACCTGCGGGGGAAGTCGCAGCACGGACAGGTGCATCGTCCCGCGAATCAGCCCAAGATCAGCGAGCCACGCCGCAAGGGACCTGAACAGTTACCTGATGTCAGCAATTTCAGCAGGAGTGTCGACTGGCAGCTCGCCGTCCACGCGTGCGATGACGGCGCGTAGGGTGCGCGCCGACATCGTGAAATGTCGGCGTGCGATGGTGCCGGCGTCGTCGACCCGGCCATCATGGATGGCCTCCACGAGGGCCGTGTGCTCGGCCAGCGCTCGCTTGGAGAACCGGCTGTCATAGGGCTCGATGGGCAGGCCGAAGGACACCCGGGCCAACAGGTCGTGGCTGAGCTGGGCGATCTGCGGGTTGCGGGTGGCCCGCAGCACCGCCTCGTGGACGGCCAGGTCAGCCGCGTGGTCCTCCTCCGGGGTGCTGGCGGCGGCGAACACGGCGAGTAGGTCCCATAGCTCGTGCGCCTGGCGCACGGTCCGGCGCTCCGCGGCGGTGCGGGCCACCACCTCCTCGAACCTGCAGCGAAGGTCGCAGAGCTGCTCGAGCTCCTCGCGGTGCGGCACCAGGGTGCGTGCGACCGCCGCGGCGGAGAACTGGTTCCAGCTGTGCCGGACGAAAGAGCCGCCCAGCCGGCCCCGGCGGACCTCCAACGCTCCTCCGGCCTGCAGCTGGCGGAGCACCTCATGGACCGTGTTCCGGCTGACGTTGAGCAGTCGGGCCAGCTCTCGCTCGGCCGGCAGCCGCTCGCCAGGCACGAACTCGCCGAGGGCGATGGCTGTGAGCAGCCGGTCCATCACCTCACCTACGGCAGTCGGTACCTGGACGGGCCCCAGCCGCGGTGCACGCTGACTCGTAGCGTTGGCGTTCGTCCTTGTCGTCATGACGGCCAGCCTGCCCCCTGAACGTCCCCTCGTGAATCACGAAATCAAAAATTTACATGAAAAGGTCTTCCCATCAGACCATTACAGGGGCAGGTTTGCGCCACCCCGCCCATCACCCTAGGAGAACCGTGCCCATACCTGCAGCATCCGTCGAGGGCGTCATCGACTTCCGTGGCTGGCAGACCTGGTACCGGGTGACGGGAGAACTGGCGACATCGACCAAGACGCCGCTCGTCGTCCTGCACGGAGGCCCGGGTGTCCCGCACGATTACACGCTGCGGATTGCCGGGATCGCGGCACAGGGACGTGCCGTCGTGCACTACGACCAGCTCGGCTGCGGCAGGTCCACGCACCTGCCTGACAAGGGTGCCGACTTCTGGGACGTGCAACTGTTCCTCGACGAGCTGGACAACCTGCTGGCCGGCCTTGGCATCGCCGATTCCTACGCCCTGCTCGGTCAGTCCTGGGGCGGCATGCTGGCTGCCGAGCACGCCGTGCGTTCACCAGCAGGCTTGCAGGCGCTGGTGATCGCCAACTCACCGGCCTCGATGGAACTGTGGCTGTCCGAGGCGAACCGGCTGCGCGAGCTGTTGCCGGCGGATGTGCAGGCGACGCTGCTGCGGCACGAGCAGGCCGGCACGACGACGTCGGAGGAGTATCGCGCGGCGGAGCAGGTCTTCTACGATCGGCACGTCTGCCGGGTGGTCCCCAACCCGCCGGAGGTGGTGGCCAGCTTCGCCGCCCTCGAGGAGGACCCGACCGTCTACCACACCATGAACGGCCCGAGTGAGTTCCACGTGATCGGCACGATGAAGCACTGGTCGGTGATCGACCAGCTGCACCATATTGCCGCCCCGACCCTGCTCATCAATGGCGCCCACGACGAGGCGACGCCGGCCTGCGTCCAGCCCTTCGCCGACAAGATCCCTGGTGCGGTCTGGGAGGTCTTCGCAGACTCCAGCCACCTCCCGCACGTCGAGGAGGAGGAGCGGTACCTCGAGGTCGTCGGAGCCTTCCTCGATGCCCACGATGCCGTTCACGTGTCCGCTGCTACAGCTACCTCCTCATCGGTATGAAGGGCTTGTCCATGAATCGCGTCCAGACCTCCCTCGCCCTGCTCGGGTTGGCGGCCGCTGCCGCCTGCGGGTCAGGCAGCACGTCCTCGGCGCCGTCTCCCGCGGCCACCGGTGGGAGCTCCGCGCCGACCTCGGTGGGCTTCCAGGAGCAGCACAAGGGCGGGACGCTGACGCTGTTGGCGAAGTCCGGTGGCGGCACCCTCGATCCCAAGATCAACTACACGCTTCAGTACTGGCAGCTCTACCAGGCGACCTACGACGGCCTGCTGGCCTTCAAGAAGGTGGACGGGCAGGCGTCCTTCACGGTGGTCCCCGACCTCGCCGAGGCCCTCCCGGAGGTGACCGGCGGTGGAAAGACCTACACGTTCTCGCTGCGTAAGGGCATCAAGTTCTCCAACGGTGCGGACGTGACCACCAAGGATGTGGTCGCCTCCTTCAAGCGGATCTTCTCGGCGTCGACCCCGACGGAGGGCACGTTCTACAACGGCATCGTGGGGGCGGCGGCTTGCATCAAGACACCGGCGGCCTGCGACCTGTCCAAGGGCGTGGTGGCCGACCCGGCGACCAACAAGGTCGTCATCAACCTGGTCGAGCCGGACCCGGAGTTCCCCTACAAGCTGTCGGTGCCCCATGCCGCGATCCTGCCGGCGACGGCGCCGCCCAAGGATGCCGGCAACGTGCCGATCCCGACGACGGGCCCGTACATGTTCGCCTCGTACGACCCGAACCGGGCGCTGACGATGGTGCGCAACCCGTACTTCAAGGAGTGGTCGCACGACGCCCAGCCGGCCGGGTACTCCGACTCCATCGTGGAGAGCTTCGGACTCACTGTAGAGGCGGCCGTGACGGCGGTGGAGAACGGGCAGGCCGACTGGGTCTACGACCCGCCGCCTGCCGACCGCCTGAACGAGATCGGTACGAAGTACACGGCGCAGGCGCACGTGAACCCGCTGACCGCCTTCTACTACCTGCCGATGAACACCCGGCTCGCGCCCTTCGACAACATCAAGGTGCGGCAGGCGATCAATCTCGCTGTCGACCGGAACGCGGCCGTCAAGCTGTTCGGTGGCACCCAGCTCGCGCAGCCGGTCTGCACGTTCCTGCCGCCCGGCTTCCCGGGTCACGTCGACGACTGCCAGTACACCAAGGGCGGCGGAACGACCTGGTCGGCGCCAGACCTCGACAAGGCCAAGCAGCTCGTCAAGGAGTCCGGCACGGCCGGGATGGCAGTCGGGATCGTCGTGCAAGACGACGAGGTGAACAAGGCGATCGGCGAGTACGTCCAGAGCCTGCTGACCGAGCTGGGCTACAAGGCCACCCTGAAGCCGATCTCGGCGAACATCCAGTTCACCTACATCCAGAACACTAAGAACAGGGTGCAGATCAGCCTCACAGCGTGGTATCAGGACTACCCGGCGGCCTCGGACTTCCTCAACGTCTTGCTGTCGTGCGCATCCTTCACACCGGGCAGCGACTCGAGCATCAACATCGCCGGCTTCTGCGACAAGGGCATCGATGCCCAGATGCAGGATGCCCTGGTCACCGAGCGGACCGACCAGAAGGCCGCCGACGCCAAGTGGGGGCAGGTCGACAAGGCCGTCATGACGGCGTCTCCCGTCGTCCCGCTGTTCACCCCGAAGCTCATCGACTTCACGTCCAAGCGGGTCGGTAACTACCAGTTCAGCAAGCAGTTCTACATGCTCGTCAGCCAGCTCTGGACGAAGTGACGGCGGACCCCATGTCAGCAGTGACCGTGGACGAGGCTCCCTCCTCCCCGGACCTGTCGGTCGAGCAGGCCGTGCCGTCGCCTGGCCCTTGGCGCACCGCCTTGGGCCAGGTGCGGCACAACCGCTCGGCGATGGCGTCCGCCGTCGTGCTGTTCCTCATCCTGGTCGTCACCGTGGCTGCGCCGTTCTACGCGCACTCGGTGGCACACACCGATCCGTTCACGTCGAACGTGTCGGGGACGACCCTGGTGGGCGGCAAGACCGTGCCGGTGCTTCAGCCCAGCACGACCGGGTTGGGACTGGGGGTGACACCTCTCGGACCGACCTGGGACGTGAGGCACTACTTCCTCGGTGCCGACAACCAGGGCCGCGACGTGATGGCCCGGCTGCTGTACGGCGGACGCAACAGTCTGCTCATCGGGTTCGCGGCGGCACTTCTCTGCTGCGCACTGGCAACCGTCATCGGGGTGCTGGCCGGTTACTTCGGCGGCACCATCGACGCGGTGCTGTCGCGGCTGCTCGACGTGGTGTGGGCCTTCCCGGTCTACCTGCTGGCGATCTGCCTGTCGGTGGTCCTGCTCACCAACGGCCTGAACATCGGGCCGGTACACGTGGGTGCCGGCAGCCTGTGGCTCCCGGTGCTGATCATTGCGGTGGTCTACGTGCCCTACGTGGCGCGCCCGTTGCGGGGCCAGGTGCTGTCGCTCAAGAACAAGGAGTTTATTGCGGCGACAGTCGGGGTCGGTGCCTCCGACCTGAGCATCATGCGCCGCGACCTGCTGCCCAACGTCCTGCCCACGGTGGCGGTGTTCCTGCCGTTGATGACCGCGCTCAGCATGCTGACCGAGTCGGCGCTGTCGTTCCTGTCGGTCGGGGTGCAGCCGCCGCAAGCGAGCTGGGGCACGATTATCAACGACGGCCTTGGCCTGCTCTACACCCGCCCGGCCGTCACCCTCGCGCCCGGCATCGCGGTCGCGCTCACCGCCGTGGTGCTCAACCTGCTCGGCGACGGCGTGCGTGAGGCCCTCGATCCGCGCGCCCGGTTGCGGGGGGCCGGCTGATGCTCGGCTTCGCCGTGAAGCGGTCGGCCTCAGCCGTCCTAGTGCTGTTCTCGCTGAGCGTGCTCGTCTTCCTCATCTTCTTCGCTACGCCCGGTGTCGACCCCGCAGCGCGGATCGCCGGCCGCAATGCCGACCAGGCGACCCTGATGCAGGTGCGGCAGGAGTTTGGCCTGGACCGGCCGCTCCCGGTCCGGTACGGCCTCATGATGGAGCACCTGTTCGTGCAGCGGGACCTCACCTCCTTCGTCAACCGTGGGGTCAGGGTCATCCCGCAGATCACCCAGGCGGCGCCGATCACCCTGTCGTTGGTCATCGGTGCCGCGGTGATCTGGATGGTGGTGGGCGTGGCCATGGGCGTGGGCGCAGCTGCCTGGCAGGGACGCGCCGCCGACCCCATCATCGTCTTGCTCGGCGTCGTCGGGGTGTCCATGCCTGTGTACTGGCTCGGTGAGGTGGTCAACTTGCTGACGCAGAGCCGCCTGCACGGCAGTGTCTTCTCCTGGGTGCCGGCGCTGGGCTACGTGAAGCTGACGGATGACCCTGCTCAGTGGGCCTTGCACCTGCTCTTTCCCTGGCTGACGCTGGCTGCGCTGTACGCCGGCATCTACGCGCGGGTGCTGCGCTCGGAGATGCTGACCGCTCTGGACGAGGACTACGTCAGGACAGCCCGGGCCAAGGGGGTGTCGGAGCGACGGATCCTGATCCGGCACGCCCTGCGCTGCTCGCTGATCCCGGTGGTGTCGCTGTTCGGTCTCGACTTCGGTGCGCTCGTTGGAGGATCGGCCCTGCTGACGGAGGTGGTGTTCGGTCTGCCCGGCGTCGGTCGGCTGACCTACGAGGCCCTGCAAAACCTCGACCTGCCGGTCATCCTCGGCACGGTCATCTACGCGGCCTTCTTCGTCGTACTCGCCAATGCGGTCGTGGACATGCTCTACGCCCTGCTCGACCCGCGGGTCCGTCGTGCCTGAGCCGCTGCTGGAGGTTCACGACCTCCGGGTGTCGTTCCGGACCCGCCGGGGGGTCGCGAGGGCCGTCGACGGCCTGTCCTTCAGCCTGCAGCCCGGCGAGGTGCTCGGCGTGGTGGGGGAGTCCGGCTCGGGCAAGAGCGTCTCGATGATGAGTATGCTCAAGCTGATCCGCGACCCCAACTGCACGGTCGAGGGCAGCGCCCGGTTCCGTGGCCAGGACCTGATCAAGATGAGCGACAGCCAGCTGCGCAAGCTCCGCGGCCGCGACATCTCGATGATCTTCCAGGACCCGATGACCTCGCTCACCCCGGTGTACACGGTGGGTTGGCACATCGCCGAGCAGCTGGGGGCGCACAGCCGCGTCTCCAAGGCGACGGGCCGCGCGCGCGCGATCGAGCTGCTGGAGGAAGTCGGCATCCCCGACCCTGCGCGCCGAGTGGACGACTACCCGCACCAGTTCTCCGGCGGCATGCGGCAGCGCGCCGTGATCGCGATGGGGCTGGCCAACAACCCCTCGCTGCTGATCGCCGACGAGCCGACCACAGCGCTGGATGTCACGACCCAGGCGCAGGTGCTCGACCTGCTCCGGCGGCTCCGACGCGATCACGGCTCGTCGATCATCCTGATCACCCACGACATGGGTGTCGTGTCGCAGCTCGCCGACCGGGTGCTCGTCATGTACGCAGGGCGAGCGGTCGAGGAGGGCCCCAAGACGGAGGTCTTCCATGATCCGCAGCACCCGTACACTTGGGGGCTGCTCGGGTCGGTGCCGCGGGCCCGGGCGCCCCGGGTACGGCGATTGCCCGCCATTCCGGGATCGCCGGCCTCCGCGCTGACGGTGACGGCGGGTTGCGCCTTTGCGCCGCGCTGCGCGCATCGGCACGGGCTGTGTGACGAGCAGCCGCCGCTGGTCGGAAGTTCCCATGCCGACGCCTGCTGGTTGCCCCGCGACTCCCGCCGGGCCCTGCACCTGGCCCCGTTGACGGCAGTGGAGACTGAACGATGACAGCCCAGGTCGAACGCGGTGAGGTCCTTCTTCGTGCCACCGAGGTCACCAAGCACTTTGCGGTCGGCGGGGTGTCGTTGCGGCGACGCTCCAGGCGGCCGGTCGTGCACGCCGTCGAGGGGGTGTCCCTGGAGGTGCGACGCGGGGAGACCCTGGGCGTGGTCGGGGAGTCCGGGTGCGGCAAGTCGACGCTGGGCCGCTGCCTGGTCCGGTTGACCGAGCTCACCGCTGGTCGGGTGGAGATCGCCGGGCAGGACATCACCCACCTGTCACGACGCCAGCTCCGCCCGGTGCGTCGCAACGTGCAGCTGGTGTTCCAGGACCCTTACGCCTCGCTCAACCCGCGGCGGCGGATCGGGGACATCATCGCCGAACCGCTGCAGCTGCACGGCAGCGGAACTCCGGCGCAGGTGCGCGCCCAAGTCGGCGAGCTGCTTGAGCGGGTGGGCATGTCGACCTCTCACGTCGACCGGTACCCCCACGAGTTCTCCGGTGGCCAGCGGCAGCGCGTCGGGATCGCTCGGGCGCTGGCGATGAACCCGATGCTGATCGTCGCCGACGAGCCGGTGTCCGCGCTGGACGTGTCCATCCAGGCCCAGGTGCTCAATCTGTTCGCGGACCTGCAGGACGACCTGGGACTGACCTATGTCTTTATCGCTCACGACCTCGGTGTGGTTCGGCACGTCTCCGACCGGATCGCGGTGATGTACCTCGGCGAGCTGGTCGAAGTGGCAGACGCCGACCCGCTGTACGACGCCCCCGCCCACCCCTACAGCGAGGCCCTGCTGTCGGCCGCACCGGAGATCGACGACGGCACCGAGCAGGTGCAGCGCGAGCGGATCGTGCTCACCGGCGACGTGCCCAACCCGGTCGACAAGCCCACCGGCTGCGCGTTCCACCCCCGCTGTCCCTACGCCCAGGAGCGTTGCGTGATCGAACGTCCCCCGCTGGCCGAGGTTGCTCCCGGGCGCTTCACCGCCTGCCACTTCCCGCTCATCACGGCTGCCGGCGAGCCAGCGGCGCATGCCATGGCGCGGCAGTGAGCGGACTGGAGGTCGTCTCCTACAGCCCTCGCCCTGAGGAGTACGCCTGGACCTTCGGTGGCGCCGCGCCAGTGCGCCGGGTGCAGCCCGGCACCGTCTTGGAGCTGTGGACCGAGGACTGTTTTGCCGGCCGGGTGCGCAGCAAGGACGACCTGGTGTCGGTGGTCTGCGAGTTCCCGTTCCTCAACCCGCAGACCGGACCGTTCTTCATCGAAGGCGCGGAGCCGGGTGACACCCTGGCCGTCCACTTCGTGTCGATCGAGCCG
>JAYTHM010000672.1:0-8057 GCA_043732645.1 Frankiales bacterium | reverse complement strand
GGCGCGGGGAGGTCGTCGTGCGAAAACCCCGCACCTGTTAGGGCCACGATCGCAGGGCGTCATGCTGTGCCGCCGGGCAGCCTAACACGGAGCAAGATATCCAATCAGCCGTCTGATTGCGCCTGCGGCGCTTCCCAGACGGTCGGGGAGGGGTCACACTGGGTGTGAACGCTGCGCTGGGCCTGAGGGATCGACGGCAGCCGCCGCAGCGGCCAAGAACAGAGAACGGGTGGGGGTAGGTGTGGTGTCGGAGCTCGAGCAGGGTGGGGTGAGCAGCCGTGCCGGGTCACTGCGGCGTCGGCGGGCTTCGGGGGGTCGGCCGAACAAGGTGACGGTGGTGTTCACCGAGGCCGAGTTCGCCGACGTGTCGGCGCGGGCGGCGGCCCAGCGGGTGACGGTGCCGCACTACCTGGCCCGGATCGGCCTGGCCGGCGGTGAGGCGGCGGTCGCGGAGCGGGAGTCGAGGCAGCTGGTGTTGCACCAGCTGGTGATGCTGACCGCGCAGGTGCAGCGGATCGGGCAGAACGTGAACCAGGTGGCCCGTCTGCTCAACGGGACCGGGGAGGTAGCCGGCCACGCGGCCGCGACGTTGGGGGCGGCGGAGCGGGCCATCACCATCCTGGAGCGCTCGGCGTACACATGGGCCGACGATGGTGTCGTCCCCCGGTACCGCTGGTGATCACCAAGGTCGGGCGCGGGTCGCGGATGCGCGGCCTCGTGAGCTACCTGTTCGGGCCGGGGAAGTCCGACGAGCACACCCAGCAGCGGGTCGTAGCCGCCTACGACGACATCCTGGTCGGGGACCGGGGCGACACTGAGCTCGGCGTCGCCATGCTGACCGCCGAGCTCGACTTCCCCCGCAAGGCCTTCGCCCCCGAGGTCGACACCGACTTCGTCTACCACGTGTCGATCAGCAACAAGGCCGACGCGGACCGGGACCTCACCGACACCGAGTGGCGCGACGTCGCCGACACCGCCGCCGAGCGGCTCGGGTTCAACGAGGGCGGGCCGGGTGGGCGGGTGCGGTGGATCGCCGTGCACCACGGGAAGTCGGCGAACGGCAACGACCACATCCACTTGGTGGCCAACCTCGTGCGGGAGGACGGGCGCAAGCACTACTTCACCCGCCCCGACTTCACGGTCCTCGCGGAGGTGCGCGCGGAGATGGAGGCGAAGTACGGGCTCACCGTCACCGGGCGCGCGAAGACCGGTCTCGCGCCCGTGTCCCGGCTGGAGGTCCAGCAGCAACGCGCCACGGGTGCGGAGCTGCCGCGGGAGCGGCTGCGGCGGGCGGTCCTGGCTGCGGGCACCTCCGCCCGGTCGGAGTCGGAGTTCGTGGAGACCCTGCGACGCGGAGGGGTGGTTGTCCGCCCTCGGTGGGAGGCCGGCACCTCGAGGACGGCGGTGGTCGGGTACTCGGTGGCGCTGCCTAGCGCCCCGGGCGCGGACGGGGTGAAGCCGGCCCTGGTGTGGTTCGGCGGCGGCAAGCTCGACCGCAACCTGACGTTGCAGGCGCTGCGCGGCGGGTGGTCGGCCGACCCGGGCGCGGCCCAGACGTGGCGTGAGGTCGACACCCGGGCACCTGCTCCGGGGGTGGTGCTGCGCCCGGAGGCGATGGTGAAGGCCCAGCAGGAGGTCGCCCGTATCGGCGCCTCCCTGGCCGGGGTGCCGCTGTCGGAGCGGGCGCAGGTCTCCGCCACCGCCCGGGAGGCGGCCGGGGTGCTCGCCGCTGCGGCGGAGCGGGTGCAGGGCCGACCCGCCTACCTGCTCGGCCGTGCGGCCGACGAGCTGTACCGGGCGGCGGAGCGTGAGCCCCGGCAGCGGCCGCCGGTGGCCCCGCCGGAGCGCCGGTTGGCGACCGTGGCCCGAGCGGTGCTCACCGTGCAGACCGCCGGGCAGGGTGGACCCGCTGGGGCGGTGGTGCTGCTGCACCAGGTGCTGCGGCTGGCGCAGACCATCCAGCGCACCCACGAGGCCGCAGGCCGGGTGAAGCAGGCTCGTGCTGCCGTGGCGGCGGGGGTGCACGTGCGGGCCGCGGCCCAGGCCCTGGACCCGAGTGTGGTCATCGGGGGTGTCGGCGGGCCGCGTCTCGCGCTGACACCGCGGTCCGCGCTACCCACTGTTCTCCCGGGGATGAACCCCGGGCCCACCCAGGATCGGGGGATCGGACGATGAACGAGGTCGACGAGAACATGGACCACGCGGGGCGGCAGCTGCAGGCGATGCTGTCCGCCGCACTGGCCATCGCCCAGGCCGTGGCTGAGCGGCGTGACCGGGCCCTACGTGAGGCCGCCCGCCAGGCCGGGGTTGACGAGCAGGAGGTGGTACGCCGCTCCCAGATGGAGCGGCTCACCCAGGCCGGGGCGATCCCGAGCCCGGCCGAGGTCACTGGGCGGGGGCCGCTGTCGGAGTACCCGGCACGCAGCACCGCCGACGTCGTCGAGGGTCTGCGGTCGGCGGACCCGGCGGAGGTGGCGAAGGCGTGGGCCGAGCGGGAGGCCTCCGGGGTGGGGGATACGCGGGAGTGGGACGCGGCGCTCCGCGACATCGGGGTCGACCCCGACCGGGCCCGGAACGAGGCCGCGCAGATCAAGGCCGACGTGGTCGACCCCGCGACAGTGTCCCGCGACGCGGCCCGCCAGGTCGAGGACCTCGCGGCCGCCAGGGTCGTGGTCGGCGGGGACCGGGAAGCTGACCGGGCGGCGACCGCGGACCACACCGCGGTGCTCGAGCAGCTGCACGGAACCGGGTGGGCCGACCACGTCGGTGTAGCCGCCGCGGAAGGCGCCCGGGCCGGGCTGCAGCACGCCCCGTCCGCTGCCTCCGCGACGCCGACGGCAGTGTCGGGCCAGGAGACCGATGCGGGAGTGGGTGCGTGGCAGCACGGTGCCGAGGCGCCCCGGCTGGCGGGCATGGCGCAGACGACACGAGCGGGCCAGTCCAGCCTTCCCGGCCGCTCCGGGAGCCAGCTGCGCCGCAACCCCGGGCTGCCCGGCCGCACCCCGCACCGGGCCCCGGAGATCGAGAGGTGAGCGCCACGCAGGCTCCGCTCCCGACGCCAGGCCGGCTCGTCGCGGTTATCGATGAGCTGCGGTTGGCGTGGTCCTCACCGCACGAGCAGACCGAGCTCGAGATCCGGGGCGGTACCCGGGCGAAGGTGCCCGTCGTCTTCGGCCTGGCCGCCCACGCCTTCCGGCTGGCGGGCCCGGCGGTCCGCCTGCTCGAGCAGGGTCAGGTGGTGGAAGCCATGCCGCAGCTCCGGGCGATCTTCGAGTGTGCGATCACCGCACAGTGGACGGTGCAGATGGCCGAGGGCGAGGCGGCACTGGTCAACGAGGAGGTCCGGCAGCGACGCGCCCTCGTGCGCACCATGACCGCGGCGTCGAGGTCGCTGGGTCAGCTGGCCGGAGACGTCGTCGTCGGGGAGGGCATCCCCACCCGGACCAACGTCTCCACACGGCAGTTCCACCAGGTGTGCCTCGACCTCGAGCCCGGGGGCGAGGACGCCTACGCGATCTACCGGATGATGAGCCAGATGGCCCACGCGTCCGCGTTCACCATCGACGCCTACCTGCGACTGGACGACGGCCCCGCCGGGTTCGCCCTCGACGTCGAACCCGTCCAACCCGACGCCGAGGCCTACCTCGGAATCCTTGCCTACTGCCTCGTGTGGTCTGCTCGCGCAGTCGACCTGCTCGACAAGAACAAGCACTACCGACCGCGGCTGCTGAGGCTCACCCGCGAGCTGCAGATCTCATCCGTGCTCAAGGCCAGCGCTGTCGCCCACCGCGAAGGTCGCGCCGACCGCTCCTGATCCCGTCAAGGCTCCAGGCTTGTCATAATAACTCTTATCGGCGTTCTCAAACATGCTGCGTCGCAGTGTTTTTAGGGGAACTCAAAGAAGTCCTCGTTGCCCGGCCCGTCGTCGACGCACTCACCCGTGACATCCCACCGATGCTGACCGAGCTAATCGCCCCCGGCCACATCTTGCAACGCCGCGCCGTGCGACGTGCCCGCCTACCTCGCCTGCCCCAGCACCTCCAGCCGACCGACCGAGGCCATCGACGGGCACCTCAAGCACCTCTGCGATACCGCCCTCGGCTCACCCGCTACATCCTCAGATCCCGGCTCGACACCGGCGGCTGCCGTGACCGAATAAACCCGCATCTCCGATCAGCCCCAAATCCCGGCCCACGCCACGTCCGTCAGCGCGCGCCGTCGACCACCGGGAGATGATTAGCCCGAGAACCCCGCACCATTCGCAGGACACGCCCGAGTACGTTACGGCTGCGGCAAAGACGCCCAGACCGAGGACTACGTCCTAATTCGTGAGAACGCTTAGACGTTTACCGACGCTGAAGTTCTACAACCTCTTCGCTAAGAAAGTAATCGTCCACTGACCGCGTTCCTCCATTGGGCTGGAGGACAACGTAGGGCGGATTGAGAGATCGTAAGCTAGTCCAATCTTGCAAGTCTGAGTACTCCATTACGCTGACACGAAGCGCACCATCCGGCTCATGCGTGGGCTCAATGAAGTACTCCGATGCGATCCCCGAAACTACCTCTTCGCTCCAAGTCCCATTCAATCGATCGAACCGTGCCAAGCCGACAGAGAGGGGGCTTTTCGGGTGAGGCTTAACGACCTGGCCGCCCGCATACCTGTTAACAGCGGTCCTGACCACAGTGGCGTCTCCGCGCTGGGCTAAGATGAAATTGTCAGTCCGGCCCGCAGCCTTCATAGGCTGAAACTGAATTCCCACCACGTGCGGTTGAGATATAGCAAACTCGATCAACTCGCCGATTTCATCATCGTTCATTCCCATTTTTATCACACACACTAGAGTGGTAGCCACTCCCATTTCGCCGAGGTTTTGAAGCGCTCTACGACGAACTTGCCGAAGATCTTCACCGCGAAGTTCCTGCAGGACAAGTGATCGGCGGGAGTCGTACTGTAAAAATACTTCCCACGGGGGTCGCCCGACGAAGAGGCTTCGTACGAACTCGACGCCACTAGCAATGAGAACACCGTTAGTGATGAGAACCCGACGAGGTGTGCGAGACTCCTCCACTTCGGTCATAAACTTTCGAATCTCTGGGTGGATTGTCGGCTCGCCACCACTGAGTAGAACGGCGGGAAGCTGACCGGCTGCGGCCAGACTTCTCAGTTGCTTTCCAATTGTGGCTGCATCGCGCTTGTTGTCCAACTCTGGTCCCGATCCAGCAATGCAGGTAGGACACCTCATGTTGCAACCGTCAAGAAGTTCTACGATGACACCGGGATACGTATTTCCCTTCTGTCGGGCCATATCTAGGCACAATGAGAAGTAATCCGGATCGTTAGAAACTTCTCTAGAATGAGGCCCGTGTAGTTCGCACCTTCGCCAGAGAGAGACGTTTGTTTCGGTAGCGATATACTCTGCTGGAACGAGTTGGTTACAGTGCTCGCAGATCGCTTGCATTTTAGCGAGTTGTATTTTCATCGATCCACGAAAGGTAATCGGCACTACCGTCAGTAATTGGTATTTGAACTACCTCGGGTGTGTCATAACTGTGGTGCTCTTTTAGATAAGCCTGCACATCTTCAAAGCGCGACGTAGACGTTTTCACCAACAGTAGAATTTCAGCTGACTTCTCAAGGGCGCCCTGCCAACTGTAGTGGCTGGTGACTGGCAACACCTGGACACACGCAGCGAGTTTGAGCTCGACTAGGTTTTGGGCCAGTCGCGCCGCTTCTTCTTCGCTATCTGTTGTTGTCATGATAACGCTGTGGGCTGATGTCATTGGAACTCCTAGAGGTTGATATACGGAAGGGGTGGAAGTTGCTGTCGATGTCTTTGTAGAAGGTCTGGTAGACGATTCCTATCCCGAGAAAAGACAACTAGTCCTCGTGCCCACTCACCATCATAATTGCAGCCAATCCATTGTCCGTTCAAATATTTCCCGCTTGGATGTAGGACGAGGTAAAGGCAGCCCTTCGATCGTACCTCCGGCGCCTTAGGAAGGTAAGTTCCTAAATAATGTTGGTTATCGTAGAGACGACCCTCTGCGCGCCATAGGTACCCCCCCTCGGGGTTTTCGGGGCTTATAGACTTATTCTGGAGAACAACGACGCCACGAAGTGTGGTTAATATTGAAACCTCTTCGCTGTTAACAACCTCTTGGTGATCGGCAGTGCTTTCCCAAAGCGCGTACCAGATCCCTTCGAGGTTCTTGCTACTTGAGGCCCGGCGTCCGAACATGTCTCCCTCCTGGTCGGCCTCATCAGCCGTTGATACCGTCTTTGATAGTAGGTTTTTGCTCAGGAGGAGTTTTCGAATCTCCTTAGTTTGCTCTTCGCTACTTGGGTAAATATTCTCAAGGCGGCCGACGAGAGTTCTCGATATATCTCTTCCGGTTTCGGCATTGGCAATTACCGACCTGGATAGATGAAGTGAATCAGAAAAGCGGTCTTGAGTAAGTCCGACGCTGTCGCGAATTTTACGAATCAGCTTCCCGGCTCGGACAAGAGTCTCCCCCGTCGAAGGGTCGTCGGGAAGTTTGTTTTTGTTTGTCGGATTGGTTCCCATGTCTGCGGGTTCCTGACGTTTGTTGTACCTTCAAAACCTGAAGTTGGTGTTATGGCTGCTTGTATAGCCGACAGTCACTTAGTGAGCGAACTCTCGATGAGGTCGAGAGGAGAAGGTCATGAAGAACAAGGCGAAGTGGTTGCTCAACCAGCTTGGGGAGCCGCGTACGCAGGGTGCGATTGCTCTACTCGGTCTCCTGGTTGCACTGATGGGTCGTCTACCGTTGTAGCAGGTGGTACTTGTGTGGCCGGCGGGGCAGTCCTCAGTCCCGCCGGATCTTATGACTGACGCCGTCGGGTAGCGAGTGGCTGATGAGGACTGCTCCCGCGCGTGTCGTGGAGGTGGATATACCGCACCTATCGGGCGTCAATGCTGATGCTGCAGGCAGGTGCCGCCCATGTGCCGGGTGGAGCCGGCATCGTTATGAGGGGCGTGCCGTCGCTGCGGTGCCCAGTGTTCGTGCACTGGGCGAAGGGGCCGCCGGTGCTGGTGAGGATGGTGAGGTGGTGGTCGAGGACCTGCCACCACCCGAGCATGGCCACCGCACCCTCGGTGCGGGCGTTCTCCCAGGCCTCCCAGAGGCCGTTGAGGCGGCTGATGGCCTCGGGGTGGGCCCACCAGTGCGGGCACCAGCGAAAGGCGTTCTCGTTGTGCTGGCGCCGCACGGTCGGCGCCAACCAGCCGACGACCCACTCCTCGAGCCCGGGGAAGCAGCGTTCGACGTCCTCGCCGTCGTCGGCCGGTGCTGCGACGGGAGCCAACGTCGGGGCGGTGTAGCCGGTGGTCCAGTCCTCCCCTCCCCCACCGCCGAGCTCGAGCCCGCCGGTACTCACCACTGCAATGCCTTGACCGGGGTCCGCTCGGCGAGCGGGTCCGCCAGCGCCAGCGCGTGCGGGTCGACCAGGCGCCCGTCGACGAACGCGGGAAGCCCACCCCCGCCGGCGTAGGTGGCCTCGGAGGCGGTGATGGCCTCGGCGTGGGGGCCGTCCATCCAGGGCACCGCCCGAAGCAGGGTGGGCCGGTTCCCGGCCGACAGCAGCAACGCCCGCCCGCGGGGCAGTGACTGCAGGTCGGCGACGGTGAAGATCGGCTCCAGCGCGGTGGAGTAGCTGGTGGAGGACCCGGTGCGGGAGCTGCTCGTAGAGCGGCGCCGCACTTCGTGCGGGCCCACGAGGTTGGAGAGGAACTGCAGGAAGCGGTCCTCGCTGTTGTTGCCGGCGTAGATCTTGACGTTCGCGGCGGTCCACAGCGACTGCATGCCCTCATCGCCCCAGACCCGCACGCCCTGGGACCAGGACTGCAGCACGGTCTGCACCACCACACCCCGGGAGCCGAGGTGGGAGTACAGGTCCGGCAGCTCCCGGATCCGGCACACGTTCGCCGCCTCGTCCAGCACCATCACCAGCGGCACCGGCAGCCGGCCGCCGTTCACCACGGCGGCCCGCTCCGCGGCCGCGAACACCTGCGCGACCACCGCCGCGGTGAGCTGGG
>JAYTHM010000671.1:0-8059 GCA_043732645.1 Frankiales bacterium | reverse complement strand
GCCACCCCTCCGGCGTACCGGGGAGCGGGTTTGGCGAGGCCGACGGGCCGCGGGAGGAGTTCCGGGTTCGCCTGGATGTCTTCGAAGGGCCCTTTGACCTTCTGCTCGGGCTGATCAGCAAGCATCAGCTCGATGTCACCGAGGTGGCGCTGTCGAAAATCACCGACGACTTCATCGCTCACATCCGCGCCCTCGGGGCGACCTGGGACCTCGGGATGGCGACGGAGTTCCTGGTCGTCGCGGCGACGCTGCTCGACCTCAAGGCCGCCCGCCTTCTGCCCGGGGCCGAGGTGGAGGATGAGGAGGACCTTGCGCTGCTGGAGGCACGGGACCTGCTGTTCGCCCGGCTGTTGCAGTACCGCGCGTACAAGCTCGCGGCTGCTCACCTCGCTGGGCTGCTGGTGGCGGAGTCCCGTCGCTACCCGCGGCAGGTAACCCTCGAGCCGCAGTACGCCGATCTGCTCCCTGAGGTGCTGCTCGGGCTGGGACCGGGGGAGTTCGCCCTGCTGGCCGCGAAGGCAATGGCACCGCGCGCCGAGGAGCTCGTTGCGGTGGACCACGTGCACGGCGGCACGGTGAGCGTGCGCGAGCAGACCGCCCTGCTGCACGAGCGGCTGCGCCGGAGCGGGGGCGCGAGCTTCCGGCACCTGACGGCCGACTGCAACGGCACGCTGGAGGTTGTGGCACGGTTCCTGGGGCTGCTCGAGCTCTATCGCGAGGGGCTGGTGTCCTTCGAGCAGGCCGAGGCGCTGGCCGAACTCCGAGTGCGCTGGACCGGACCCGGGCCGGGCGAGGGCGGCAACGAGGTGGCCGCTGCGGCCACCGCCGGTGCCGAGTGGGACGAACCAGTCCCTGAAGGTTGGCAAGCGCCGGATGTATCGGGCGACGTCGCGGGCGGTGACCATGGTGGACCGGGCCACGAGCGACAGGCCCAGCAGACCCAGGATGAGGAGGGAGCACCATGACCGACGAGGGACAACGCGCTGAGGGCCTCGACCCGTCGGAGCGCCCTGCGGAACAGGCCTCCGTGCCGAGGCGCGACGCCCTGCTGGCCGAAGCGGCCGGAGCCGCTGACGCACCCGACGTCACTGTTGTCACCGATGGCGCTGGGGCTGGGGCTGCCGAGCAGGCGCGTGGCGCTCCCGAACCGCTCGGTGGCGGGCCTGGAACCGATGTGGCGGCGCACCCGCCGCCGCTGTCGGCCGTCGTGGAGTCGGTCCTGCTGGTCACCGATGTCCCGGTTCCCTCGGTCACCCTCGCGCAGGTCGTCGAGCGCCCTACCTTCGAGGTGGACGCCGTGCTGCACGCACTGGCACAGGAGTACACCGCGTCTGGGCGTGGCTTCGAGCTACGCCAGGTGGCAGGGGGATGGCGGCTCTACACGCGGGCGGACTGCGCGCCGTACGTCGAGCGCTTCGTCCTGGACGGCCAGCAGGCTCGACTCACGCAGGCAGCCCTCGAGACGCTCGCGGTCATCGCCTACCGGCAGCCGGTCACCAGGCAGCGGGTGAGCGCGGTCCGCGGAGTAAACGTCGACGGCGTCGTCCGGACCCTCGTTGCTCGCGGACTCGTGGTCGAAGCAGGCCCTGATGAGGACACGGGCGCAACCCGCTACCGCACCACGAACTACCTTCTCGAGCGGCTCGGACTTCATTCACTTGACGAACTGCCGTCCCTTGCTCCACTGCTTCCTGAGGTCGACGAACTCACGTCGGACTCATCCTCCACCTGAGATGGCGAAATGAACGACGAAGGTATTCGGCTCCAAAAGGTCCTCGCAGCCGCAGGGATAGGTTCCCGACGAGCGTGCGAGGAGCTCATCGCAGAAGGTCGAGTCTCCATCGACGGGGAGCTGGTGCTCGAGCAGGGACGCCGGGTCGACCCCGAGACGGCTGTGATTCGCGTCGACGGCCTGCGCGTCACCACCTCCACCACCCGCGTATACCTGGCACTGAACAAGCCCAAGGGCATGGTCTCGGCGATGTCGGACCCCGAAGGCCGGCCTACCGTGGGCGATCTCGTCATCGACCGGAAGGAACGGCTGTTCCACGTCGGTCGGCTCGACGCCGACACCGAGGGACTGCTGTTGTTGACGAACGACGGAGAGCTGGCGCACCGCTTGTCCCACCCCTCCTTCGAGGTCCCCAAGACTTACCTGGCCGAGGTCATCGGCCCTGTCCAGCGCGATGTCGGCAAGCGCCTGCGCGCCGGGATCCTGCTCGAGGACGGGCCCGTGAAGGTCGACAGCTTCAGGCTGGTTGACAGTGCCGCCAACAAGGTTCTCGTCGAGGTGGTCCTGCATGAGGGCCGCAAGCATGTTGTCCGTCGGCTGCTCTCCGAGGTCGGGCACCCGGTCCAGTCCCTAGTGCGTACCGCGATCGGCCCTGTCTACCTTGGCTCCCACCGACCCGGCAGGCTGCGCAACCTCTCCCCTCAGGAAGTTGCTGCGCTGTACGCACTCGTTGGTCTTTAAGCACTGGCCTGGTCGTGTCAGGAGCCCTCTCTCGATGCCTGAGTACAGGATGCCTGCGCCGCACAGCACCTCGCCGCCTGCTGCGCGGCGCCCCACGCGCCGAGGAGTAACTGAGCTCTGCTCAGGTTGAAGATCGACCGGTCATCAAGTGCCTTGCTTCAGGGTGGTCGTGGTCGTGTACGGGCAAGGCGGGACTTTCAGGGCTTCGCCGACTTCGAGTCATCAGATCGGCGTTGCCTGCCCGCTGTGCGAACAAGCATGTAAATCGACATGCGGATTGGCATCGAAGCGGCACCGAAGAGCGCCGTAACTCGGTCGATCTTGTTGGAAGCCGGCGTGTGGGGTGGGGTCCGAACGGTTCGTTGGTATAACAATATCTCGTATTAGCACTAATATTTTCTATAGGTAAGTCAATATATTTTTTATAGTTAAGTCAATATAAAGCTAGTCAATGAACCAGAGTGTGCGGGCTTGACTGTCGGGGTCCGGCCGTCCGCGACGGAAACCACGTGCTGCGGCTTATCGACTTGTAGGTATCTGGCCCCTGATGTTAGATGCCAATGACGAAGATATGTCTCGACCAAAATATAAGTCGATTTATTAAGTAAACTATATCTAACATCAAAGACAAGTTATTGAAGAGTGACAGAAACACGCCGACACCTCGCTTCGCCTCCTTGGGTTTAGGCCGGTAGGATGATGAGGCGAACGAACGGGTGTTAGACCAGGGGCAGGGAAGCCGGGTGAACACGTGAGCGAGGTCAGCATGCGGAGCGGGGCGGTTCGACGTGCGATGCCACGGTTCCTGGACTCCGTCGAATCGCCCTCACCGGCCCGATCGGTCACGCCGGCGCCTTGGATGCCCGTCGGATACGCCACCTTGTCTGCGCACCATCCCGCATTCGATCGAGTGACCGACCTCATCGTCCGGACCGCAGGCAGTAGGCGACGGCAGTCTGGACCGTCTGGGTGCGCACCCGTCCAGCAGCCAGCTGGTGCTGCGGGGCGAGGTGCGTATGCACTAGTAGTGACCAGCCCGTTAGCCGGGCCCTGGACGACCTCGGCGTCCCGTGGATTGGGCGCCAATGACCCAACCGACCAGGCCCATCACCACGCCACCGTCGCAACAGGCTCGAGTCGGCACTTTGCCCCACGGCCCGCATGGGCACCGCTGGGGCTTTGGCTTTGGCTTTGTAGCGTGCCTTCGTCAGGTAAGCAGGCGTAGGTGGCCGATGTCCTTGTCGTCGGCTCAGGTCTTATCGGGGCCAGCATCGGGCTTGCTCTGCGGGGCGGAGCTGACGTCGTGGTCCATGACCGTGATGCATCGGCCGTCGAACAGGCCGTCGCGCGTGGCGCTGGGCGTCTGTGGGACGGCCGGGAACGTGCTGGCATCGTCATTGTCTGCGTGCCTCCGAGGCGAACAGCAGGTGTGCTGGCCACAGTTCAAAGTAAATACCTCGGCCGGACTTATACACATGTATCCTCTGTACAGTCTCAGGTTCAGCATGAGGTGGAGAAACTGGGCTGCAATTTGTCTGCCATCGTGGGAGGCCATCCCATGGCAGGCCGCGAAACATCGGGTCCGCAGGGGGCATCTGCCGGTCTGTTCGTGGGACGCACCTGGGCCATCTGCCCGACGTCCGCGAGCTCCCCGCAGGCGCTTCTTGACGTACGCACTTTGGCGGAAGGGTGTGGCGCTACCGTGGTCGAGCTCAGCGCCCACGTTCATGACGCGTCGGTCGCACTGCTGAGTCACCTTCCGCAGGTTGCAGCGTCGGCCTTGGCTGGTCTACTGGCCGCGGACACCGCCGGACAGGTCGGTCCAAGCCGGGGCGTGAGCGTCGCTGGTGGGCTGTCGGCAGGGCCTGCGAGGAACGGCATAGGACTTGCCTTGTCTGGCCCAGGTCTGGTGGACACGACGCGGCTGGCCGCCAGTGACCCGGGGCTGTGGGCCGAGATCCTAATCCTGAACGCCGGTGAAGTGGCACCCGTCGTCCGTCGACTCGCTGACAGCCTCGCTGCACTCGCAGCGGACCTGGAAGGCATGGGTCGCGACGCGGACCGCTTCGTGGCCGTTCGCGACTTCCTGCGACGCGGCAACGAGGGCCGAGCTCTGGTGCCGGTCAAGCGCGGTGAAATGTCGGACGCCTTCGGACGGGTGCGCGTCAGCGTTGACGACCAGCCCGGGCGGTTGGCTGCGCTTCTCACCGCTGCCGGCAACGCCGGCTGCAACGTCGAAGACGTCCACGTGGAGCACGTACCCGGCCGTCCGCAGGGGCTCATCGAGCTCGTCGTCGAGACCTCGATCGTGGTGTCGCTGAGCGACGCCCTTCGTGTTGCCGGTTGGCACGTCCTGGGCGAGCGCTGACAGCGCCCGGCCGACAGCCACGTGGGGACAGGCGAACATGAAATGACTTATCGACACTGCTGAGCGTCACATTTATCGACAAGACGCTCCCTCGCTTTATCAACAGCACTGTGCGGCGCCGGTCATGGAACGCGTAGGCAGTGGCCGGATGCGGCCTCGGAGCGCCGCTAGGCTCTGGGACGCTTGCGCCTGGCCTCGCCGGTGGCGCTCCGACACCTCATCACCCCGGCGAACGAGAGCAGAGAGGACGCCTGTGGCCTCGTTGCCGACCGGCACACCCACGGTGGCAGAGCTTGTCAACGTCATCGCCCTCGACGGTCCCGCGGGCACCGGCAAGAGCAGCGTAAGCCGGTCCACGGCTCTTGCCCTCGGATGGCGCTTCGTTGACACCGGGGCGACGTATCGGGCTGTCGCCCTGGCGGTCTTGAGAGCCGGAGTTGATCCCGAAGACGCTGACGCGGTGATCCGCGAAGCGCGCGGTGCGAAGGTGAGTCTGGTCACGGACCCCACGGCACCGACTGTGATGCTGAACGACGAGGACGTCTCACGCGAGATCCGCTCGCCCGAGGTGACCCTAGCTGTAAGCGCGGTCAGTGGCGTGCCGGAGGTACGCGCGCTCCTCGTCGAGCTCCAACGGGCTGCGGCCGGACGGCAGGGTGCGGTCGTTGAAGGGCGCGACATTGCCACGGTCGTCGCTCCGCACGCTGTGCTCAAGGTCTACCTCGACGCGCGTCCGGAGGTGCGCGCTCGGCGCCGGGCGGACGAGCTCACCTCGCTCGGCCCCAGGGCGGGGCACGAAAGCGTCACCTCCCTAGAAGATGCCCTTGCCCAGCGAGATGAGCGTGACAGTCAGACGAACAAGCTCACAGCGTCTGACGGTGCCGTTTACTTGGACACGTCCGACCTCACCCTTGACCAGGTCGTAGCGGCCGTTGTGGGTCTGGCTCGTGCCAGAGGGGTCCTCCTAGCAAGCCCGACGACGTGACGCCCGCCGACTTACCGAGAGTTGATACCCAACCTGCTGACCTCCCTATGCACCCGACCCGGCGGCTCTCGTCCGGCGTTCGGCGGGCCTGGCTGGTGGCAGCCAGTCGGCCCTTCGGGGCGGCGCTGTTCCGGACCGGCTTTCAGGTCACAGTTGTCGAGGCCGAGAGGGTCCCGCGACACGGCGCTGTACTCCTCAAGCCGACGGCGGTGCGTTGGGCGTCTTTCCCGAAGGCACCAGGCGGCGGGGACTCTCGAGCAGGTAGCTGACGGCCGCGCGTATCTGGCTCTGCACAGCGGGGCGCCGGTCGTCCCTCTGGCGGTCCTCGGGACGGCCGAGGCCCCGCCGAAGGGACGTCGCCTGCCGCGTTTGTGCAGCCGGGTCACCCTGGTGTTCGGAGTCGCGGTGACGATCGACGTAGACGGCGACCCACGCGCACGCCGTACCGTGAGAGCTGCAGCGGAGCAACTGCGTCTGATCCTGGTGGCGCACCTGCATGCCGCCGGCGAGGCCACCGGGCACGCGCCACCGCCGCAGAGCCTCGAAAGGAACGCATGACCGAGAACGAAGCACCGCAACCGGTGCTCGCCGTCGTAGGCCGCCCAAATGTTGGTAAGTCGACTCTTGTCAATCGCATCATCGGGCGTCGTGAGGCCGTGGTTGAGGACGTCCCCGGGGTGACCCGGGACCGGGTCACCTATGACGCCACCTGGCGTGGACGGCGGTTCACCGTCGTCGACACCGGCGGCTGGGACCTAGACGCCGTGGGTCTCGCCGTTGCGGTCAGCGCCCAGGCCGAGGTCGCCATCGCTGCCGCAGACGCCGTGCTGTTCGTTGTCGACAACGTCATCGGGGCCACAGATGCTGACGAGGCCGTGATCAAGGTGCTGCGCCGTACCAACAAGCCAGTGATCCTGGCCGCCAACAAGGTCGACGACGAGCGCGGCGAGTCGGACGCGGCAGCGCTCTGGTCGCTGGGCCTCGGCCAGCCGTTCGTCGTGAGCGCCCTGCACGGCAGGGGGAGCGGAGACCTGCTCGACGCGATCCTCGACGCGCTGCCCGAGACGCCGGCAGAGCGCTTCGAGCAGGAGGAAGGGCCGCGCCGGGTCGCGCTGCTCGGTCGGCCCAACGTCGGCAAGAGCTCCCTGCTCAACCGGCTCTCCGGCGAGACCCGGGTGCTCGTCGACAGCATCGCCGGCACCACGCGCGACCCCGTCGATAGCCTTGTGGAAGTCGGCGGAGAGATATGGAAGTTTGTCGACACTGCTGGTCTCAGGCGGCGGGTCAGCCACGCCAGCGGAGCGGAGTACTACAGCAGCCTGCGCACCCAGTCCACGTTGGACGCCGCCGAGGTTGCCGTCGTGCTGCTCGACGCGAGCGAGCCGATCAGCGAGCAAGACCAGAGGGTCATCGCGATGGTGGTCGAGGCCGGCCGCGCCCTCGTCATCGCGTTCAACAAGTGGGACCTCGTCGATGAGGACCGGCGCCTTGCAATCGGCAAGGAGATCGACCGCGAGCTGGCCCGGGTCGCCTGGGCCCCTCAGCTCAACGTCTCGGCCCTCACCGGGCGCTCGGTCGACAAGATCGCCAAGGCTCTGCACACCGCCCTAGACGGCTGGGAGACCCGGATCCCCACCGCGCGCCTGAACCAGTGGATCTCTGATCTCGTCGCAGCAACGCCCCCGCCCGTCCGCGGTGGCAAGCAGCCCAAGGTGCTGTTCGCCACGCAGGCCGGAACCCGGCCGCCGCGCTTCGTGCTGTTCACCAGCGGCTTCCTCGAGGCTGGCTACCGGCGCTTTATCGAGCGCAAGCTCCGTGAGGACTTCGGCTTTGCCGGTACACCCGTCGAGGTGAGCGTCCGCGTCCGGGAGAAGAACAAGAAGTCCTGACCCTGCCCCTGACCCTGCTAGTGTTCGAAAGCCTTCGGAGGCGACTTCGGGCGGCGGGCTGTAGCGCAGCTTGGTAGCGCACTTGACTGGGGGTCAAGGGGTCGCAGGTTCAAATCCTGTCATCCCGACAGGTAAAGAGCTCACGTCAGAGGCGGTTTCGGCGAACTGGCCGAGGCCGCCTCTGCTGCTCGGGCTGCGTTCAGGTGCCGGTCGGCGAGCGTCGCGAGCCGCCGTGTGACCTAGTTGTTCTCGACCATCTTTCGGCGGCCGAATCACCCAGAGGCTCCGTCAGAGGTCACTAAGAGTGATGGTCTGCTGCCGACAATTTCGCGTAAGTACCCTCT
>JAYTHM010000670.1:0-8064 GCA_043732645.1 Frankiales bacterium | reverse complement strand
CAGGTGGGTGGTTCCTCCTGGTGTCGCCCAAGCACTCCGACGCGGCGGCTCTGCGCTCTCAAGCAGCGCAGCAAGTCAGCGCCAACTCGGCCCTGCAGACGCAGCTCGCCATGCTCAAGGCGCAGGCCAAGAACCTGCCCGCCCAGCAGGCAAAGCTGGCGGCCGTGGCGGCGAAGATCCCTGACAACCCGGCTCTGCCGACCCTCGTCAGGGCTCTGACGAAGGCAGCGGACGACACCGGAGTCGAGCTCGTATCCCTCGCACCTGGTCAACCGACTCCCGTCGGCGGCGCGGCGACCGCAAGGGCGGTGGCACCTGGGGGAGCCGTAGCCGCCTCGGGTGGCGCCGGTCAGCTGCAGTCGATCGGTCTGGTGCTCAACGTCGTCGGCGGCTACTTCCAGGTGGAGCAGTTCCTGGACTCTGTCGAGAACCTCAATAGAGCGATGAAGGTGACCAACTTCATCGCCGCGCCCGGCGGGAACCCGCTCAAGCCAAGCCCCGGCTCGACGGCAACCGCCTCGACCCTGTCCACCACCGTCACGGGGACCGTCTACATGGCCACCGGCCGCCCCACCAACGCCGTCGTTCCCGTGGGCAAGTAGGAGATTGAGATGACTGACACGCTTACACCCATGGTGGTCGACTCCGACCAGGCGCCGGCGCGCAACCGCCGAGCCGTCATCGCTGCAGGTGCCGTCGGGGCGCTGGTCCTGGCCGGCGGTGGTTACCTCCTTTTGTCTGGCGGTTCGTCCAGCAACGACCAGTCCTTCGTCCCGCCGATACCCCGACCCGGGGTGGTGAAAGTGGTCGCAAAGCACGTCAAGCTGGCGTCGAAGGCCGTCGTCAAGCCGGCGGCCCTGCTTCCCGCCAGCTCGGTGGCTCCGCTGGGCCGTGATCCGTTCAAGCCGCTTTACATCCAGCCCGTGGCGGCCCCTGTTTCGGCAGCGACGGCGGCTCCGGCAGTGCCCACCAGCACTGGGACGACCCAGACCAGCACTACGACGACCCCGGCCGGGCCGGTTGCCACGACGTACGCGCTGTCGCTGACAAGCGTCTACGGCTCCGGCAGCAACCTCACGGGTAGTTTTAAGGTGGGAGCGGTTGTGCAGCAGGCGAAAGCAGGCAGCGTGTTTGGCAAGAACTCCGAGCTGCGGGTGATTTCACTGCAGCAGGAGTCCAACGCCCTCTGGACAGCTGCCGTTCAGGTGGGTGATGACCAGCCGTTCAATCTGGCGCAGAAGGAAGTCACGTACGTCCGCTAACAGTTTCGCAGCTCCGCGGACAGCGGGAGCCCGCCAACCGCGACTTTCGCGAGATTCTCGGGGTCGTCCCCGGCTCGAGTGGACTGCGCCAGAGCGCTGCATGGGAGACTGTAACCATGCTTCGTTGGCTGACCGCCGGGGAGTCCCACGGTCCCGCCCTCGTGGCGGTGCTCGAGGGGCTCCCTGCCGGCGTTTCCGTGACCTCTGACGACCTGGCCCACGACCTGGCCCGGCGCCGCCTCGGCTACGGCCGGGGAGCCCGGATGGCCTTCGAGAAGGACGCTGTCAGCTTCCAGGGTGGCGTGCGGCACGGATTGACGCAGGGCGGCCCCATCGCGCTGACTATTGGAAATACTGAGTGGCCAAAGTGGGAGACCGTCATGGCCCCCGACCCGGTCGCGCAGGAGCTGCTCGACGCCCGCGCCCGCAACGCGCCCTTGACCCGGCCACGACCTGGTCACGCCGACCTGGTCGGGATGCAAAAGTACGGCTTCGATGACGCCCGCCCCGTCCTCGAGCGCGCCAGTGCCCGGGAGACCGCGGCGCGGGTCGCGCTCGGCACGGTGGCCCGGAAGTTGCTCACGCAGGCCTACGGGATCGAGGTCCTGAGCCACGTCGTGAGCATCGGCGGTGCCGAGGTCGACCCAGGCACGCTCCTGCCGACGCCGCAGGACCTCGACCGCATCGACGCCAGCCCCGTCCGGGTGTTCGACCCGGCGGCCGAGGCACGCCTGGTTGCCGAGGTCGACGCAGCGCACAAGGAGGGCGACACCCTCGGTGGGATCGTCGAGGTTCTCGTCTACGGCCTCCCGCCGGGTTTGGGCAGCCACGTGCACTGGGACCGGCGGATCGACGCGAAGCTCGCGGCTGCGCTCATGGGGATCCAGGCCATCAAGGGCGTCGAGGTCGGTGACGGCTTCGCTGCAGCGCGCAAGCGCGGCAGCCAGGTCATGGACGAGATCGTCCACGGGGAGCAGGGGCTGACCCGCACCAGCGGCAACCTCGGCGGCACCGAGGGCGGTATGACCAGCGGGGAGGTGCTGCGGGTGCGGGCGGCGATGAAGCCGATCAGCACGATCCCGCGCGCCCTTCGGACCATCGACACGGCCACTGGCGAGCAGGCCGAGGCCCACCACCAGCGCAGCGACGTCTGCGCCGTACCGGCTGCCGGAGTGGTCGCGGAGGCGATGGTCGCGCTGGTGATCGCCGACGCTGCGCTGGAGAAGTTTGGTGGGGACTCCCTCAAGGAAACCCGGCGCAACTGCGAGAGCTACCTCAAGGGCCTCGCGATCCGATGACGGTCGTGCTCGTCGGTCCTCCCGGGGCCGGGAAGACCACAGTGGGCAGACTGCTAGCGCAACGCCTGGGTCAGCCTTTCCGCGACACCGACGACGACATCGTCACGGTGACCGGTAAGAGCATCGCGGAGATCTTCTTCGACGAGGGGGAGGACGCCTTCCGCTCGCTCGAGCGGGCGGCGGTGGCAGCCGCCTTAGCCGAGCACGAAGGCGTCCTCAGCGTGGGCGGCGGAGCCGTCCTCAGCGCCGACTCCAGGCGGTTCCTACAAGGCGTGCGGGTCATCTTCCTCAACGTCGGCCTGTCCGACGCCGCCCGGCGGGTGGGGCTCAACCGGGACCGGCCAGTGCTCGCGCTCAACCCCCGGGCGTCGCTGCACGCCTTGATGGACGCCCGCCTCCCACTCTATCGGGAGGTCGCCGACCACGAGGTCGACACCGCCGGCAAGACCCCCGAGCAGGTCGCCGACGAGGTTGCGGCCTACGTTCACAACCTGTCCTGACGCCGGGGAAAAACCCTAGGTGCAAGGATCCTCTGAATCCTCGAGGTCCTTGTCGGTCCCGCAGCGCAGTGGCTCGTCCGGCGCCCCTGCACGAGCATTACGTGCTGCTCGAGGACGGCAATGGCAGTGCGGAAGCCGAGGAGTTCTGCGCGGTGCACAAGGCTGTCGCTGATCGTCAGCTGCCGGCCATCGACCTGCTGTACGCCGACGTGGAGGGGGCCAGCGCGTGGTGAGTCGCTTCACCTGATGCCCCGGGGTGACCAGGGCTGGCTGGCCGGCAACGCTCGGCACTGGAGCCTGGACCGGCCAGAGCTGCGGTAGTCCCAGACGCGCCGCCATGGAAGGGTGGACGCGGACCTCGCTCGGCGGTGGCTAGGGTTCCTGGGTGCCCACCCGGATCAGAGTTGCCACGTCCTCGCCGTACGACGTGGTTGTGGGCCACGGGCTCCTGGGCGAGTTGCCCGGACTGGTCGCGAAGGCCAAGCGGGTAGCCGTGATCCACCCCGAGGCCCTGCGCACCACAGGTGAGGCGATCGCCGAGGACCTGCGTGGCGACGGCTTCGAGGCGCACAGCGTCGAGGTGCCCGACGGAGAGCTGAGCAAGGATCTCAAGGTCGCGGCGTACCTCTGGGACGTCCTGGGCCAGGCCGGCTTCACCCGCTCGGACGCCATCGTGGCTGTCGGGGGAGGGGCCACCACCGACCTGGCCGGCTTCGTGGCTGCGACCTGGCTGCGCGGTGTGGACGTCGTGCACGTCCCGACGACCCTGCTCGGCATGGTCGACGCTGCCGTGGGTGGCAAGACCGCCATCAACATCAGCGCCGGCAAGAACTTGGTGGGCGCCTTTCACGAGCCGGTCGGCGTCCTGTGCGACCTGACCGCCCTGGAGACCTTGCCCAGGCACGACTTCGTGAGCGGCCTGGCGGAGGTGCTCAAGGTGGGTTTCACCCACGACCCGCGGATCCTGGACCTCGTCGAGCAGGACCCCTTGGACGCGACCACCCCGGCAGGGCGGCATATGCGGGAGCTCATCGAGCGGGCCATCGCCGTCAAGGCCGGCGTGGTCGCCGACGACCTCACCGAGCAGGGCGGCCGCGAGACCCTCAACTACGGGCACACCCTCGCCCACGCGATCGAGAAGGTCGAGGACTACCGCTGGCGGCACGGGGCGGCGGTCAGCGTCGGGCTGGTCTTCGTCGCCGAGCTCGCCCGCCTCGCCGGTCGCCTCGATGACGCGACCGCCCAGCGGCATCGCACGATCCTTGACAGCGTCGGCCTGCCCACGTCGTACGACGGGGACTGGAACCGGCTGCTCGCCGCCATGCGGATCGACAAGAAGTCCCGCGGCGCCCGGCTGCGGTTCGTCGTGCTCGACGCCCTCGCCAAGCCGCGGATCCTCGACGACCCGGACCCGACGCACCTGGTTGCGGCGTGGGAAGAGGTTCGACGCGACAAGTCTGGGACCATTGACTTGTGAAAGCCGGCGCCCCGTGAAGATCCTCGTCCTCAACGGCCCCAACCTCGGCCGGCTCGGTACCCGGCAGACCGACGTGTACGGGCTCACCACCTACGCTCAACTCGTGCAGTTGTGCCACGACGTCGCACCCGACGCTGACGTCCGGCAGACAGACGACGAGGCGACAATGATCGGCTGGCTGCACGAGGCGGCCGACACGGGAACACCGGTCGTCCTCAACCCCGGGGCCTGGGGCCATTATTCCTACGCGCTGCGGGACGCGGCCACGCTTGCGCCGGTCCTCATTGAGGTTCACCTGTCGCAGACCGCTGCGCGTGAGGATTTCCGGCACGAGAGCGTCATCAGCGCCATCGCCACGGCGACGATCACCGGAATGGGTGTCGACGGCTACCGTGCGGCCCTGCGGCACCTGTTGGGGACGTCGGCGTGATCATCGCGCTCCGGCTCTCGGAGCAGGAGGCCCAGGCGCCTGCAGCGGACCGCCGACAAGGAGGGCCGCAGCCCCGAGGACGTGGCCCGTACCGCCGTGCTGGAGTACACCTCAGGCTGGCGCCGTGAGCGGGTGCAGCTGCTGGAGACCATCGTCGAGGAGGACTCCGCCGTCCTGCGTCGACTGGGCAGCGGGTGACCCGCTACCTCGAGGTGGAGGACCTGATGCATGTGCTCGACTGGCTCGCGGGGCTGGCGGCGGCTGTCCGTGACGGGGGGCTTTTGGTGAGCGCTCTGGTGCGTCCGCGGGCGCAGCTCGACGGCGTCGACGTCTACCCGTCGCTTGGTCTGAAGGCTGCCGCGCTGCTCACCTCCCTGGCCATGACGCAGCCGCTGGTGAGCAACAACCTGCGGGTCGCGTGGGTCGCGACGAGGCTGTTTTGCGCGGCCAATGGCGCGCCCTGTTCGTCGTAGAGGACGAGGTCGTCGAGATGCTCCGGGAGCTCGTGCACGGCCAGCCCGGCTTGAGCCGCCTGCCGCCCGCCTCGGTGGCTGGATGACGCCCAGCCTGCTCTGAAGCGCCTGGGGTGGCTCGCGAAGATGGCCTTCTACGACGTCGACGACTGGGCTCTCGAGGCTCCCGACGACGACGCGTACGACCTGGTCATCGCGGTAGCGCAAGGCCGTCGCGACGTACCGGACGTGGCGGCTGTGCTGTCCGGGTCGGCGGGCGAGAACCCCCACTAAACTGCACTAGGCTTCTATCCCATGGCATCCACGAACGACCTCAAGAACGGCATGGTGCTCCAGCTCGACAACGGCCTCTGGGGTGTCGTCGAGTTCCAGCACGTCAAGCCGGGCAAGGGCGGCGCCTTCGTGCGCACGACCCTGAAGAACGTCGTTACTGGCAAGGTCGTCGACAAGACCTTCAATGCCGGCCTCAAGGTCGACGTCGCCCAGGTGGACAAGCGGGACATGACCTTCCTCTACAAGGAGGGCACCGACTTCGTGTTCATGGACAAGGACACCTTCGACCAGCTCTACGTCCCGGCGCTGACGGTCGGCGGCAACGCCGACTACATGCTGGAGAACACCGACGCTGTCGTCGCGATCCACGAGGGCGCGGCGCTCTACATCGAGCTGCCTGCCTCCGTCGAGCTGCTCGTCAAGCACACCGACCCAGGCCTGCAGGGAGACCGGTCCACCGGCGGCACCAAGCCCGCGACCCTCGAGACCGGTGCCGAGATCCAGGTCCCTTTGTTCCTCACCAGCGGCGAGAAGATCAAGGTGGACACCCGCGACGGTCGCTACCTCGGTCGGATCAACGACAAGAACTAGCTGATGGGTGCACGGAGCAAGGCCCGCAAGCGGGCCGTGGACGTCCTTTACGAGGCAGACCAGCGCGGTGCCGACCCGGTGGAGACACTCAAGGTCCGGCTGGCCTTGTCTGACCCGCCCGTGCCGGAGTACGCCGTGACCCTCGTCGAGGGTGTGGTGATGCACGCGGCGCGGATCGACGAGCTCCTCGAGACCTACGCGCAAGAGTGGACCATCGACCGCTTCCCCGCGGTCGACCTAGCCGTCCTGCGCATCGGGGTGTTCGAGCTGCTCTGGGCCGACGACGTCCCCGATGCCGTCGCAGTGAGCGAGGCGGTCGAGCTCGTCGCCTCACTATCGACCGACGAGAGCCCGGCCTTCGTCAACGGGCTGCTCGGCCGCCTGCTGCAGCTCAAGCCTGTCCTGGGTGCCTGACCAGCTCCTTTCATACGCCGCAGACGCCCCTTGCCCTCCCTCTTGCGCAAATCCACACGGTCAGGACCGTGTGGATTTGCGCCAGAGGCGGGTGCGGCGGCGCGGTTGGCTAGACCTCGAGGGCGCGGCGGGCCTCGGCGTTGAGAACGCCCCAGCCGATTAGCTGCTCGGTGAGCGAGCTGGGGGAGGCGTCGTAGATTACGGCAAGTGACCGCAGGTCCTCCTGGCGGATCGACAGAATGCGACCGTTGTAGTCGCCGCGCTGGCTCTGGATCGTGGCTGCGTACCGGGCCAGTGGGGCGGACTGCTGGGTCGGCACCGTCGACAGTTGCTCGAGGTCGATGACCAGGCGTGGCGTCGGCTCGGAGACGGCGGCGAGGGCGTGGCCCTCGGGGAGCAGCTCCGCGACGGGCACGCCGTAAAAGTCGGCCAGCTCGGACAGGCGCTGAACGGTCACAGCACGGTCGCCACGCTCGTAGGAACCGACCACAACCGCCTTCCAGCGACCCTGGCTCTTCTCCTCGACGCCGTGCAGGGACAGTCCCTGCTGCGTGCGGATGGCACGCAGCCGCGCGCCGAGTGCCTTCGCGTAGTCACTCATGAGAGGCCTTCTGATCGACGACACCAGGGCTGGGTGGTCCCGGGGTGCGGCGCCGGTCTCACCTCTGGCTCGACCGGGGGTTCGCCCTTCGGTGAAGGGCGGGGTGACCGTGCTGCCCCCGGGGTCATCGCCTCGCCATTTCAATTACTGGGAGTGACGCTAACGGCGCGGAGCGCAGGGGGTCAAGCGACACGCGCATCGGGTTTTCCGGCTGCTACCGTCGTCAGACATCTCCACCGAGCCCGTCCCGTGAGGCGGGGAAGGAGGTTCAGTCGATGTCGGCTGCATCTGAAGGCCCTGTGAATGGAGACCGACCAGTACACGGTGACCGGCCGATTCACGGCGACCCGAGCGTCGCCCGTCCGGTCTTGGACGGTCCAGGGCTGAGCCGGGTGGTGGACCGGATGGCCCACGAGCTGCTCGAGAAGACCGGCGGCGGTGCCGATGTGGTCCTGCTCGGCATCCCCACCCGCGGCACGACGCTGGCCCGACGTCTTGCCGCCCGGATCGCGGCCTTCGAGGGGCTGACGGTGCCGACCGGGTCCCTCGACGTGACGCTCTACCGCGATGACCTCCGGCTGAAGAGCCCGCGTGCGCTGGAGACGACCGACGTCCCCAGCTGTGGGGTCGACGGCAAGCTGGTCGTGCTGGTCGACGACGTGCTGTTCAGCGGCCGGACCGTCCGTGCAGCCCTTGACGCCCTCGCCGACCTGGGGCGCCCGCGGGCCGTCCAGCTTGCCGTACT
>JAYTHM010000669.1:0-2367 GCA_043732645.1 Frankiales bacterium | reverse complement strand
TGCGCTTCCTGAAGGGGCACGGCACCCAAAATGACTTCGTGCTGCTGCCCGACCCCGACGGCACCCTCGTGCTGACCTGCGAGCTTGTGCAACGGCTGTGCGACCGGCGTGCAGGCATCGGCGCCGATGGCGTCCTCCGCGTCGTGCCGACGGCGTACGTGCCCGAGGCGGCTGCCCTGGCCGACCAGGCGGAGTGGTTCATGGACTACCGCAACGCTGACGGCTCGATCGCGCAGATGTGCGGCAACGGGGTGCGCGTCTACGCCCGCTACCTCGTCAGCGCCGGACTCGCCCCCGTGGGCCGATTGCGCCTTGCGACCCGCGGCGGCGCCAAGGAGGTCATGGTCAACCCGGAGTCCGTGGTCGTCGACATGGGGCTCGCGGTCGTCGGTGACGCGGTCGACATCGACGGTGTGCCTGCCACCTTCGTCGACATGGGCAACCCCCACGCCGTCGTCCACGTCACATCGGTCGTCGACCTCGGCGTGCTTGATCCCGCCCGCAAGGATCTCAACGTCGAGTACGTCGAAGCCGTCGCACCCGACCACCTGCGGATGCGTGTGCACGAGCGGGGCGTCGGCGAAACTCGTTCGTGCGGCACCGGTGCCTGCGCCGCGGTCGTCGCGACAGTGCTGCGGACGGGTACGCCGCGCGGCTCCGCGTTCCTGGTCGACGTGCCCGGTGGCCGGCTGATCGTGACGTGGCAGGAGGACGGTCACGTCCTGCTGGAGGGTCCCGCCGTCCTGGTGGCCGAGGGAGAGGTCCTCTTGTGATTGCTCAGATGAGCGTCGACGACTGCGTTCGTGGGATCGCCGGCCCCGTAGGCAAACTCGGCGGGGCGTGGATGTTCGACGGGGCCGTCAACGCCCGCGGCGTCGAGCTCGGTCTGGACACCTGGGCGTGGTACCACTGCGGCCGCGGAGGGGTCCTCGGCAACCCTGACCCATCGGTCGTGGTCGCCGCCTTCGGCTTCTTCCCGCCGGCGCTGCAGACCAAGGCCTGGTTCAAGGGAGCGGCCGTCATGGACCCCTCGCTGGTGACGGTGGAGTACGCAAAGGCTTGCTGTGTCTGGGGTTCTGGCCGGTTCGGCACCGACCCTGCAGGTGCAGCGCGGCTCGCGGACCTGCTCGGGAAGGCCCTCGACAGTGCCGAGGTGATCGGCCTGCCGTTGTTCGCCGGCTGGCGCCGCATCCTGTCCGACGCTGCTGACGCCGCTGACGCTTTCGGTGCCTCGGAGGGCCCGGCCCGGTTGGCATTGGCCCTCCAAGCGGCACGCGAGCACCGCGGGGGCAGTCACCTGGTGGCTGTCGCGGCCGCCGGGATCTCGCCGCTGCAGGCCGTGATGAGCGGTCGCTACGGGGCCACCAACGCGGAGTTCTTCGGCTGGCCGCAGCCCTGGCCGGACCCCGAACTGGCCCGCGAGGCGATGGCCGCGGTCGAGGTCGTCACCGACGCAATGGTCGCGCCGGCCTTCGCGTGCCTCACCGGCGACGAGCGCGCAGAGCTGACCGCCGGCTTGAGAACCCTCTAACCCCCGTTGCTGGTCGGCCTCAGCAGCTGGCCGCCAACAACGGGCCGACGCGCAGCCCGGACGGCTCGCCGAACAACGGGTCCTGCAGGTACAGCTCAGCGTCGGCCCGTTCGGTGCCGTCCCCGACCATGACCCGAAGGGTCTGCAGAACGGCGGGGGTCAGGGCTTGCAGCTGCTCTTTGGTGATGTGCTGAGGCGAGCCGAGGGGCAGGGCGGTGCCGTCCGAGGCGGGAGTGAGGACCTGCTCGGTGTCCAGGCGCGCGGCGACGCACGAGGCCACCGTCAGGTAAAGGACCACGTCGCGGTGGGTGGGTGCACCGGGCCGGGCCGGGCCGAACCGGAGCGGCAGGCGGCCGTCGAGGGTGACATGAAAGCCCTGACTGGCACTCAGGGCAAGCAGCTCGCGTGGGAGGGCGACGAGATTCGCCACGCGGAGCTGCACGGCCAGATCGCGACCCCGCAGGGCGACGGTCCCGATCGTGGCCTGCAACGAGCTTTCCAGGGGGTGCAGGGCGCATGCTTGCTGCTGGAGGTAGGTGTAGTAGGCGGTAAACGTGCTGCCGGAGGTGTCGATCCTGAGGGTCTTGTGCTGCCCCCGCAGGGTTGTCACGTTCAGCACGACCGTGCCCGGGCCGTCCACCGGTACACGGCTCGGGCACGACTTCTCCCGGGGCAACAGGACCTCGAGGTGCTGGCCTTTCCTGGCCGTGAGGTCGAGCGGGTGCGCCGGGTACCCCTCACGGTCGACCCACGCCGAGGTGATGTGCAGGGTCTGCGGGCCGTCGTCACGCAACACCAGCACCGCGTCGTTTTCCGTGCTGACCGTTGCGCGGCCG
>JAYTHM010000668.1:0-2379 GCA_043732645.1 Frankiales bacterium | reverse complement strand
GCCGCCGAAGGGTGTGCACCTAGCCGTCGCGTATGCCGCCGTCTTCACGACCGTCCTGATCTTGAGCTCGGTGACGTGCCAGATTGGTGTCTTCAAGGCGGAGGAGGGCGATGTCTACGGCTTGCGCCGCTGGTTCTTCGTCACGTTCCTCATGGGTCTGACCTTCGTACTAGGTCAGGCCAACGAGTTCCGCAGCCAGTACCACGAGGGCAACACGATCCACAGCGACGGCTACGGGTCGATGTTCTTTCTCACCGAAGGCTTCCACGGCCTGCACGTCATCGGGGGCTTGTTCGCCTTCATCTTCGTGCTGCTCCGCTCCACCGTTGGCCGCTACACGCCCGAGAAGGCCACCAGCGCCATCGTCGTGTCTTACTACTGGCACTTCGTCGACGTGGTGTGGGTCGGGCTGTTCGCGACCATCTACCTGATCAAGTGAGGACCGCAACGTGAGCACCCTCCGCACCAAGGCGTCCGGCTACACCGTTGTCGTCCTGGCGCTCGTCCTGGTCGGTGGGCTTTACACCGCGCTGGCCGCCCCCGAGGGCAAGGCCGACGTGGGCACCAACCAGTCGATCGCGGTGAAGGAAGGCCGGCAGCTCTACCTGCAGGGCTGCTCCACCTGCCATGGCCTCAACAACCAAGGCGGCGCCGGTGGTCCCTCGCTGGTCGGCGTGGGCGCTTCGGCAGTCGTCTTCCAGGTCGGGTCCGGACGGATGCCGCTCGCGAACGGCGCGTCCCAAGCGGCTCGCAAGACGCCCAAGTACAACCGGGCCGAAATCGACCAGCTCGGGGCCTACATCCAGTCCATGGGCGGCGGCCCGGTGCTCCCGACCGGCTCGCTGACCGACGGCGACCTCGCCCTTGGAGGTGACCTGTTCCGCACGAACTGCGCCAGCTGTCACAACTTCGCCGGCGCCGGCGGTGCACTGACCCGTTCGAAGTACGCGCCAGCCCTCAAGAAGGCCGACGAGCGAATCATCTACGCCGCGATGCAGTCCGGCCCCGAGAGCATGCCGCGCTTCAGCGACAACCAGCTCACCCCGGATGAGAAGCGCGCCGTCACCAGGTACGTCCGCTTCATCACCAACGACAACAAGGACCCGGGTGGCGCCTCCCTCGGGCACTTCGGACCCATCCCCGAGGGCCTGGTGGTCTTCCTCGTGGGGATGGGTGCCCTCATCCTCGTCACGCTCTGGATCGGGGCACGCGCATGAGCGACTCCATCAGGGACCGGCTGTCCTCCCCCGAGGAAGACGGCAGCTCCGAACCCTTGACCACGGCCGGATTCGTGCAGACCGACAGCCGGTCCGCTCACGGCGGTGCCCAGGTCGCCCCCAGCACGCACGCCACGCCGGCCCCCGAAGGCGGCGGCCACGGTGGCCACCTCAGGGACGACCCCCAGCGCGCCAAGGCCGCCGAGCGCGCCGTCGCGACACTATTCCTGCTGTCCGTCGTCGGGGTGATCGGCTTCGTCGTCAGCTACATCGCCGCGCCGTTCGACTTCGGCAACAACGGCTATCAGTACTACACCCCCCTGCTCGGCATCTTCATGGCGATCGCGCTCACCGGCGTCGGCGCTGGTGCTGTCCTGTGGGCCAAGACCCTTATGGTCGATGAGGAGACCGTCCAGGAACGGCACGACCTCGCGTCCGACCCTGCTGACCGCGCCTCCGCTGCTGCGCTGCTCAAGAGCGGCGCCGAGGACTCGGGCCTGCCGCGTCGGTCCCTGCTGCGCAACAGCCTGCTCCTCGGTGCCGGGTCGCTGGCTATCCTGCCGATCCCGCTGGTCTTCGGCTTCGGGAAGTTCCAGCACAAGGAGCAAATCTTGTCCCACACCGGGTGGAAGGCCGGTTCGCGTCTTCTTGACGAGCTCGGCCGCCCCGTGAAGCTCGGTGACCTCGAGGTCGGTGGCGTCAAGTCCGTCTTCCCCGACGTCCCCGGTGGTCGCCGGATGGCCGACTCGGCCGCCCTGTTGATCCGGATGGAGCCCGACGTGCTGCACACCGTCCCCGACCGCAAGGACTGGGTCCGCGATGGCCACATCGTCTACTCCATCATCTGCACCCACCTGGGTTGCCCGGTGAAGCTGTACGAGGCGCAGACGCACCACCTGTTCTGCCCGTGCCACCAGTCGACGTTCGACGCCGCAAACGGCGCCAAGGCCCTGTTCGGGCCGGCAGCACGTAACCTGCCCCAACTGGCGATCTCTGTCGACTCGGACGGATACTTCGTAGCGCAGGGAGACTTCAGCGAGCCGGTGGGCCCCAGCTTCTGGGAGCGAAAGCCGTCGTACTCAGACAAGGTAGGCAAGTAGATGGCCACACTCGTGGAAAAGGGTGCCAGCGGTACCGCAGTCTGGGTGGATGACCGGCTCGG
>JAYTHM010000667.1:0-2381 GCA_043732645.1 Frankiales bacterium | reverse complement strand
CCGGGTGGACAGCAGCTTCGCGCTGGTGGACAAGGCACGGACGCTGCTGGTGCTCGGCTCGTCGTTGACGGTCATGTCCGGCTACCGGTTCGTGCTGCGGGCCGCCAAGCTCGGCATCCCGGTGGCGATCGTCAACCAGGGCCACACCCGCGGGGATGGGCAGGCGACCGTCAAGGTCGAGGAGCCGCTCGGGGCGGTCCTGCCGCGGCTCGCCGCGATGGCGCAGGGAAGACTGGCCGGGTGATCCGCGTCGTGTTCGTCTGCACCGGCAACATCTGCCGCTCCCCCAGCGCCGAGGCGGTCCTGGCCCGCCTGGTCGAGCACGCCGGGTTGTCCGACCAGATCGCGGTCGGGAGTGCCGGGACCGGCGGTTGGCACGTCGGTGCCGACGCCGACCCGCGGACCCTGAGGGCTCTGCGAAACCGCGGTTACGAGCTGCGCCACAGGGCCCGCCAGTTCACGGCGTCCTGGTTCGACGAGCACGACCTCGTCGTGGCCTTGGACCGCAGCCACCGCGAGGACCTGCAGGCGATGTGCCCGGGGGCGGAGGTTCACCTACTCCGGGAGTGGGACCCGCGGGGACCTGGCGACGTACCCGATCCCTACTACGGAGATGCGGCAGACTTTGAGGAGGTGCTCGACCAGGTCGAGCGCTCATGTCAGGCGCTGTTGGAGGACCTTCGTGGACGTCTGGACCAAGCGGCGAGCTAGCGCGCCCCGGGGCGCCTTCGTCGCCGAGGCCGCCGGGCTCGACTGGATCCGCGTGCCGGGTGGGCCACCGGTCCCTCGCGTGCACGAGGTCACCGCAACCTCGCTGCGCATGGACCTCGTGCCGGTGTCGGAACCGAGCGAGTTCGTGGCCGAGGACTTCGGGCGTCGGCTGGCCGTGCTGCACGGCACACCCGCTGCGATGTACGGCGCCTCGTGGACCGGGTTCATCGGCCCGGTGGGCGACCTGCTCCCGATGGACAACGCCCCCGATGACACCTGGGCTGCGCATTTTCGCACCCGACGGGTGCTCCCTGCCCTGGAGCTGGCCGAGTCCCGCGGCGCCGTCACCGCCGGCGACGCGACCGACGTCCGGCAGGTGCTGGACCGGCTCGAGGAGCTGGTGCCCGAGGAGGGGCCCGTCCGGCTGCACGGCGACCTGTGGACCGGCAACGTCCTGTGGGCCGCGGACGCCGCCTGGCTCATCGACCCCGCGGCCCACGGTGGACACCCGGAGACCGACCTCGCCATGCTCGCGCTGTTCGGCCTGCCCTTCCTGGACGTCGTGCTCGCCGCCTACGCCGACACCAGGCCCCTCGCTGACGGCTGGCGCGAGCGGGTTGCGGTCCACCAGCTCTGGCCGCTCCTGGTCCACGCGGCGCTCAACGGCGCGTCGTACGGCCATCAGGCAGGTCAGGCAGCCCGCACCTATCTGTGAGTGACCTTGCTGCCTGGGTACCTTCTTAGGGCTACCGGCCTACGGTGGGTTTATGGAACTCCCTCTTGCCGACAGGCTCCTGCTCGTCACCAGCGACTCCGGCGCGGTGCGGTTCCTGTGAGCACCCTCGGCGGCACCGCGCAGCTCGGCACACGAACCGTGCACCGGATGGGCTACGGCGCGATGCAGCTCGCTGGCCCGGGCATCTTCGGGCCACCCACGGATCACGACGAGGCGATCCGCGTCCTGCGCCGGGCCGTCGAGGCCGGCGTGGACCACCTCGACACCGCGCAGTACTACGGTCCGGATGTCGTCAACGCTCTGATCCGGGAAGCCCTGCACCCCTACGACGGCCTGACCCTGGTGAGCAAGGTCGGCGCCCGCCGCGACGACAAGGGCGGGTGGCTCCCCTGGGACCGTCCCGAGGACCTGCGCCAGGGCATCGAGGACAACCTACGGTCCCTCGGTGTCGAGCAGCTCGACGCCGTCAACCTTCGCCTGATGTCCGGCGAGCACCTCGAGGAGCAGCTGGCCGCGATGGTCCAGGCCCGCGACGAGGGCCTCATCGCCGGCATCGGGCTGTCCAACGTGACCCTCGAACAGGTCAAGCTGTGCCTGAGGCTGACCGACATCGCCTGCGTCCAGAACGCCTACAGCTACGTCGACCGCAGCTCGCAGCCGGTCTTGGACCTGTGCACCGCAACGGGCGTCGCGTTCGTGCCGTTCTTCCCGCTCGGCTCGGGCTTCGGGGTCGCCGACGTCCGCGGCAACCCCGAGATCGTGGCTGCGGCCGCGCGTCTAGAGGCCACCCCCGCGCAGGTCGCACTTGCCTGGACGCTGGCCCAGTCACCGTCGGTGCTGCTGATCCCCGGCACGTCCTCGATGGCTCACCTGGAGCAGAACCTGATAGCCCCGGAGCTGGACCCCCCTCATCTGCCTTGACGGCCCTGGTGCA